>JAQXYZ010000050.1 GCA_029226935.1 Bacillota bacterium
TCTGTATTTATGGGATGAACCCTTAAACTATATTGATATCTTTTCACGGACGCAGATAGAAAAGCTGATTCTTAAGTATCAGCCTACCATGCTGGTGGTGGAGCATGATGTGCGCTTTCGCGAAAAAATTGCAACAAAGACTGTGGAATTGGAAAACAAATCGGAGGAAATGCCATGACAATGGATGAAACTATTCAGAGAATTAATGAGTTGTATCACAAATCCCAAAGCGTGGGTTTGACAGAGGATGAAAAAACAGAGCAGAGGGCACTGCGTCAAAAATATATTGACAGCATCAAGGGCAATTTGCGTGGACAGCTGGAAAATATGTCGATTCAAAGACCTGATGGAACCATTGAAAAAGTAAAGAAAGTGAAATCGTAAAGCATATGACAAGACATTACTTGTGTTGGATATTGTCAGTGATATTGGTAATTGTCTGTACTGCCTGCGGAAAAAAGGAAGAAATCTGGGATGTAGAAGCGTATGAGGCATTAAGCGACATTATCCGTATAGAAGAAATAGAAGTGGATACAGAGGAACTTTTTCCGGGTGGAGAAGATGTTTCCACCTACCGCATCAGAGCTGCCGGAAGAATTTGAAAAGCGATCTGCAACCTGCTGGGCAGACGAGCTTCAGTGTCCGGTGCTCATCATTCATAGCAGGGGAGATGAAAGTGTATCTTACGAACAGGCAGAAAAAATGGCAGAGTGCCTTCAAAATGCAGGCAAAGAGTATCAGCTGATTACCTATGATGACAAGGTGCATGGACTGCATTCAGAAGACCTTGAGTTGATTATGGAATGGTGCAACCCAGAGCATTTTTGAATGGAAAAAAACAGTTTCCTGTATTATAATAAGCACAGTGGAAAATGAGCGGCTGTGAATAGACGCCGCAAACTTGAAAAGAGAAAGGTAGCAAGGTTAAAAATGAGCGACTATAAGATGAATACGAAATGTGTACAGGCAGGTTATACTCCGGGAAATGGTGAACCCCGCCAGATACCAATTATTCAATCAACTACATTTAAGTATGCGACCAGTGAGGATATGGGTAAACTGTTTGATTTGGAGGCTTCGGGGTATTTTTATTCTCGTCTGCAGAATCCAACCAACGACCATGTGGCTGCAAAGATTGCTGAATTAGAAGGGGGTACTGCAGCAATGCTTACCTCGTCGGGACAAGCTGCGAACTTCTTTGCACTGTTTAATATTTGCGAGTGTGGAAGTCATATCGTTTCTTCTTCCTCCATTTACGGAGGGACCTTTAACCTGATTTCCGTTACCATGGCAAAGATGGGAATAGAGGTTACATTTGTGTCTCCAGACTGCACCAAGGAGGAGCTGGATGCAGCATTTAAGGACAATACAAGAGCTGTGTTTGGCGAAACCATTGCCAATCCGGCGTTAACCGTTCTGGATATTGAGAAATTTGCGAAGGCGGCGCATGAGCACGGTGTGCCGCTGATTGTAGATAACACCTTCCCCACACCGATAAACTGCCGTCCTATAGAATGGGGAGCAGATATTGTGACTCATTCCACAACCAAGTACATGGATGGGCATGGCGCCGCAATCGGCGGAGCCATTGTAGATGGAGGAAATTTTGACTGGATGGCACATGCGGATAAGTTCCCCGGGCTTTGTACACCGGACGAATCTTATCATGGTGTCACTTATGCAGAGAAATTTGGCAAAGAGGGAGCTTTCATTACCAAATGTACTTCCCAGCTGATGCGTGACTTTGGCTGTGTGCAGTCTCCACAGAATGCATTTATTCTTAATCTGGGACTGGAATCGCTGCATGTAAGAATGCCCCGTCATGTTGAAAATGGTCAGGCGGTGGCAGAATTCCTGCAGACACACCCCAAGGTGTCTTTTGTAAATTATTCAGGACTTTCTACAGACAAGTACTATGAGACCGCGAAAAAGTATCTTCCAAATGGCGGCTGTGGAGTGGTTTCTTTTGAATTAAAGGGAGGGCGTCCGGCAGCGGAAACCTTTATGAAGCACCTGAAGCTGGCTGCAATTGAAACTCATGTGGCAGATGCAAGAACCTGTTGTTTGAATCCGGCAACTTCTACACATCGTCAGATGACCGATGAACAGTTGAAGGCAGCAGGAGTTCCGGCAGGACTGATTCGTATTTCCTGCGGTCTTGAGGATAAGGAAGATTTGATTGCAGACCTTAAGCAGGCTTTGGAGGCAATTTAGATGGAGAAACTAAGGGAATTATATCGTCAGCATGAGGAAATCGTAAACTACATTGTAGTGGGGGTTATGACCACTTTATTTAGCTGGGCAGTTTATTTTATCAGTGTGTTTACCTTTTTGGATGCGGAAAATGCAATTCAGCTGCAGATTGCAAATATTCTTTCATGGATAGCCGGTGTGGCATTTGCTTATGTGACCAACCGCAAATTTGTTTTTAAGAGTAAGGAAAAAAATATTTTGAAGGAAGCTGCACAATTTTCCATGTCCAGAGTATCAACGTTGTTGCTCGATATGGCAGTGATGTTTGTGATGGTAACTTTATGGGGTATCAATGATGGTATCAGCAAAATTGTATCAGCGGTGCTGGTGACAATTACCAACTATCTGATCAGTAAACTTTTTGTGTTTAAAAAGGATAAGTAAATTTAGAAAATACGCGCAAAAAGCGTGCATGGGAATGAGGATTAAAAATGAAAGTTACGGAAATTTTTGAAGCAAAAAAGAGGCAGGGAAAGCCGGTGTTGTCCTTTGAGATTTTTCCACCCAAAAAAGGAGAAGCTCTGAAAACTATAGATGCTACCTTAGAGCGGCTGTGTAATCTGCATCCGGATTTTATTAGTGTTACCTTTGGCGCTGGCGGTAGCGCTGTAGATAATCAGACAGTGGAAATTGCCAAAAAGATTAAGAATAATTATGGTGTGGAGCCGATTGTGCATCTGACTTGTCTGCATTATGATAAGAAAGAAATTGGTACGATTCTTGGGCAGCTTAAGGAGGCGGGGATTGAAAATGTTCTTGCACTTCGGGGAGATGTAAATCCTAACATTCCCATGAAACATGATTTTAAGTATGCCAATGAACTGGTGGAATATATTAAGGGGCAGGGGGATTTTCATGTGAGCGGTGCGTGCTACCCTGAAACCCATTTGGAAGCACCGGATGCCATTACAGATATTCACAATCTGAAAAAGAAGGTGGATGCAGGGGCAGACCATCTGGTTTCCCAGTTGTTTTTTGATAATGAGGCATTTTATCGTTTCTATGAAAAAACAAGAATTGCAGGAATTAATGTGCCTGTGGAAGCAGGTATTATGCCGGTAACTAATCGGGCACAGATTGAGCGGATGGTAAATATCTGTGGGGCAACACTGCCGAAGAAATTTGAAAGAATTCTTCATAAATATGAGAATAATAAAGAGGCATTGTTTGATGCCGGCATGGCATATGCAATTAATCAGATTGTAGATTTGATTGCCAATGATGTGGATGGTGTTCATATTTTTACCATGAATAATCCTAAAGTTGCAGGAAGAATCTGTGATGGTATCCGAAACCTGATTTAAAATATAGGGATAAAATGGAAAATGAAAAAAAGAGCGTTGATTACGGGTGCATCCAGAGGAATTGGAGCAGAGGCAGCGAAAGCTTTGGCTGAAGACGGCTACGATTTAGTTCTGGTTTGTAAGCGTTCCCTGAAACGATTGGAAGAATTGAAAAGAGAGTTGGAAGATACTTATGGTATTGGTTGTCAGACAATCCTCTGCGATGTATCGGATGCGGAACAGGTGGAAACAATGATAAAGCAGGCGGGAGAAATTCATGTATTGGTAAACAATGCAGCAATTTCTTATGTGGGACTGCTCACAGACATGAGCATCCGGCAATGGCACGAGGTAATGGATACCAATTTGAATGCACTGTTTTATACCTGTCGGTTGGTTATTCCCCAGATGGTACAGCGTAGGGCAGGCAGGATTATCAATGTATCCTCGGTCTGGGGAAACGTGGGCGCTTCAATGGAAGTGGCATACAGCACTGCTAAGGGAGGCGTTAACAGCTTTACCAAAGCCCTTGCCAAGGAACTGGCACCCAGTGGCATCCAGGTAAACGGTGTGGCATTTGGCGTGATTGATACAGACATGAATGCATGCTTTACCGGGGAAGAACTGGAGAGTTTAAGAGAGGAAATTCCCGCAGACAGAATTGGCAGTGCGAAAGAAGCAGGTGAGATGATTCGTCAGATGCTTCATCTGCCGGACTATATGACAGGGCAGATCATTACCATGGATGGCGGATGGATATAAGACAGCAGATGGAGAGTGAAAGAAAGAGGAAACGGATATGTATGATGTTGCAATAATCGGTTCAGGACCGGCCGGATTGTCCGCATCCATTTATGCGAAAAGGGCAGGGCTTCATGCAGTTACGCTGGAGCAGAATCCGATGAGCGGTGGGCAGGTTCTGAATACTTATGAGGTAGATAATTATCCTGGGCTTCCCGGAATCAATGGATTTGATCTGGGAATGAAGTTCAGGGAGCATGCGGACAAGCTGGGGTGCGAATTCCGGGAGGCAGTGGTGGAAGCAGTCAAGGAGAATGCAGAAGGCTTTACTCTTGTAACAGATGGTGGAGAGTTTCAGGCAAAGACTGTGCTGGCAGCCATGGGGGCAACTCACGCAAAGCTGAATATTCCGGGGGAAGAAGAGCTTTCGGGAATGGGAGTTTCTTATTGTGCAACCTGCGACGGTGCTTTTTTCAGAGGGAGAGTAACCGCAGTCATTGGTGGAGGCGATGTGGCAGTTGAAGATGCAATCTTTCTCGCCAGAGGCTGTGAAAAGGTTTATCTCATTCACAGACGGAATGAGCTGCGTGCAGCATCGGTGCTTCAGAAGGAACTTATGGCACTTCCAAATGTGGAAATTATCTGGGATACAGTTGCAGAGCAAATAAATGGAGAGGATCAGGTCGAATCTCTTTCCCTTAGAAATGTGAAAACCGGAGAGCAAAAGGAGCTTAAGGTAGATGGTGTCTTTGTTGCGGTAGGTATTATTCCATCGGGAGCGCTTCTGGAAGGTCTGGCAGACTGTGATGAAAAGGGATACCTGATTGCAGGAGAGGATTGTGCAACCAGCAGACCGGGAATCTTTGTAGCAGGAGATGTAAGAAAGAAAAAATTACGTCAGATTGTGACAGCTGTTTCTGACGGGGCAAATGCAATTACTTCAATTTTGGACTACCTACTAAATCATGTTGAATAATAGTTACAAAATTATAAAAAAGCGCAAGATATAGATTCGGCGCTTTTTTATTATGCCAAAAAGCTTGATTTTATGCTGTTTTTTCAATATTGGTAATTATTTCCGTGGGTTGACATATGACATATATGGTGCTATATTTATTAACGGACGTAACAAATTTGTAATAATTCAAACGGAGGTTAACATGCAGAAAAGAAATGCAAAAACAGGCAAAAGAGTTGCAGTTTGTACCGTGGCAGCAGTTCTTTTATTTTCTGGCATGAAAATGGATATATTGGCATCGGAAGCAAATGGGCTTCCCTCTGCCGGAGTTGATTACTTTTTTGCTTCTAACGCAACCAGCGTAAAAAGCCTAAAGGATGAGCAGTCCCAAACAGGTTCTATAGCCGGGAATACGACAGAGGAAGGAAAAACTGGCAACGGACTTCCTACAGCAAGTGCAACAGCATTGGCTACAGCTACCGCAACTGCTAAAGCAGCTTCTTCGGCAACACTGTCACCGGTAGGTGAACCAAATGAAACTGTCAGTGGAGAAAAGGTAATTGAGGAAACAATGATTGCCACTACAACAAAGACCATTGTTCAGAAAGAAAATGAATTGGCAGCCAAGAAGGAAGAGGAAGGGTTTAAATCTCTGGTAATTGCGGATGTCAATGATTATGTAAATGTAAGAAGTATTCCAAGTGAAGAGGGAGAAATCCTCGGAAAACTGTATGATAATTCTGTAGGAGAGTTTATTTCCGAACAGGATGGCTGGTATGAAATTACATCGGGAAGCGTAACCGGTTATGTGAAAGCAGAATATTGTGTTACAGGAGAGGCAGCAGTAGAACTTGCAAGAGAGGTAGGCACAAGAATTGCAACAGTAAATACCACTACTCTTTATGTGCGGGAAGAGCCCAGCACAGAATCAGCTGTTTTAGGTATGGTTCCCATGGGAGACCAGCTGTTGGTTACAGAAGAATTAGATGAGTGGGTCAAGGTAAATATCGAGGAAGGTGATGGCTACATTTCAAGAGAATATGTAGAATTGTCCACCGAATTTGTAAAGGCTGAATCTAAGGCTGAAGAGGAAGCCAGACTTGCAAAGGAAGAAGCACAGAGAAAGGCTGCACAGGAAGCAGCAGCCAAGGCGGTTAGAGAAGCATCAAGGAATACATCTTCAAGTGAGCAGATGATTGAAGCACCTGTGATTACATCAGGAAGTGGAAGTGAACTTGGTAAGTCCGTTGCTGACTTTGCTTGTCAGTTCGTAGGAAATCCTTATGTATGGGGCGGAACCAGCCTGACAAACGGTGCGGATTGTTCAGGCTTTGTTATGAGTGTATATAACAACTTTGGTGTCAGCCTGCCGCATTCATCATCAGCGGACAGAAGTGTTGGTTCAGCAGTAAGCAGCCTTGATCATGCACAGCCAGGTGATATTATATGCTATTCAGGTCATGTGGCAATCTACATTGGAAATGGTCAGATCGTGCATGCTTCAACTGCAAAGACAGGTATTATTATTTCCAATGCAAGTTATCGTTCCATTCTTTCTATCAGAAGAATCTTCTAATTAGAGAGCAGAAACTTATTTAATCATTGTAAACTAATGCCGCATCCTTCGGGGTGCGGCATTTTGCTGGTTTCAGAGAAAGAAGTCTGAAATTATTTTTTGGTAAGTAAGCTATTGACAAAAGTGAACTTGTACAGAATTAACAAACTTGGAAAGAGAGTGTTCAAAAAAAAGGAAATTATGAAAGGGAGGAACTGAAAAGTTATCCACATAAAGAAACTGATAAAAAGGGCATTTGAAATTTATACACGGAGTTATCCACATTATCCACCGACGAAATAACGAAATATATGGGTTCAAATAAATTCCGTTTAGAACGGACGTTTTGTGAATTATGATAGAAAAATAAAAAATCAAAAGAATTTGTCGATAATATACGATGAATAAAATTGTCCGAAAACTAACTTGATTATAAATCAAAAGGTTAGAATTGTTGCATAACAGATACAAGATGTGGTATAATGTCCATACAATAATCCAAGGAAAGGATGATGAATATGAAGTTTATTATTGTTGGTAAAAATATCGAGGTTACACCGGGGCTCCGCAGTGCAGTCGAGGATAAGATCGGAAAGCTGGAGAAGTTCTTTAATCCTGAGACAGAAGTCCATGTAACTCTAAGCGTTGAGAAGGACAGACAGAAAATTGAAGTTACCATTCCTGTAAAGGGAAGTATCATCCGTTCTGAGCAGGTCAGCAACGACATGTATGTTTCCATCGATCTGGTGGAAGAGATTATAGAAAGGCAGCTTAAGAGGTACAAGAATAAAATTATTGACCAGAAGCAGTCAGCAAGCTTTTTCAAACAGGAATTTATCGAAAAGGAATACATGGATGAAGAAGAAATAAAAATAATTCGTACTAAGAAGTTCGATATCAAGCCTATGTATCCGGAAGATGCCTGCATTCAGATGGAACTGCTGGGACATAACTTCTTTGTATTTGTAAATGCAGAAACTGATCAGGTAAATGTTGCTTATAAGCGAAAAGGAAATACTTACGGGCTGATTGAGCCTGAATATTAAGCTTAAAGGGCTGCAAAGCAGACAAGCTTTTTAGATGAAGTGTAAGAATGATAGTTCAATCATAGAAAAGATGTGTGGCGTGCCACACATCTTTTTGTTATAATCAAGCTATGTTCACAGAAATAAAAGGAAATGCAGACAGATGTATATTTTTCAGATAGCAGCGTTAATTATTTTAATATTGGGAATCGGATGGAAATTCAAAGTCAGGATGGTAGAGGCAATTCCCATAGGGGTAAGTCTTCTGGTCCTGCTTCTTTATGTTCTTTCCTTTTGGCGTGGGTTACTTTTTTCGGATTATCTTGCGGTTGCTTTTCTTGTGGCAGCCGTGATTTACCTTTTAAGAATGTCAAAACAAAAGCGCAGTGAATTTGCGGGGTTTGCAAGGAAGGAACTGACTAGTCCGGGGATGATTATAGCGTTTATTATGGTCATTGTAGTTACAGTTTGTGTCCGTGATAAGGCCGTCAGCTGGTGGGATGACTATAATTTCTGGGCTACTGACGTAAAGTCTCTGTTTTACCTGAATGGTTTTGCAGATAAGTATGCCAATGTGGCAGCTGAATTTGGGGATTATCCACCTGGAACACAGATGATGAAATGGTGGTTTTTGCATTTTTCACCGAATCATTTTGACGAGGGGCTGATGTTCGCAGGATATTATTTTATGATTCTGGCATTCCTGTTTCCGCTGCTTCAATTTCTGAAAAAAAGAAATGTTTTTCAAATGGTGGCAGGCGCTGCAACGCTTTGGCTTTTTCCGGTAGTGGCAGAAGCCTTTTGGCTGGATGGATGCTGTGCAGATCTTACCATGGCAGTGGTTTACGGGGGATTTCTGGCGGCAGTGGTTGACAGGGAAGGGCATGATCGGCTGTTTTATTTTGGGAGGCAGGCACTGTATCTGATGGTGCTTGTACTCTGTAAGAATACAGGGTTTATCTGGGCGGCATTCGGTTTGCTCTTCGATTATGGTTATCATCTTCTGGTTCACAAAAAGGAAAATACAGAGCCAAGAGACAGAAAAAGGGATCGCAGGGCGCTGCTTTGGGTGACATTGTTTCCACTGCTGACGGAAGGGTCATGGCTTTCCTTTTGTTTGCTTAATCGAAGAGTAGCTAAGCTTACCGGAACAGCACTGCAAATGGCAACGGGGAGCATGAATATTCCTTTTTATCAGGAAGATATGGTCAAGGCATTTGTGGAAGCATTTATAAAATGGCCTCTCCACAGAGGAGAAACCTTTGGCATTGATTTAAGCCCATTAGGTTTGTTTATTTTGTTACTCTTGTTTGTTTTTCTATTATACAGATTTCATATTCTTGACAAAATGCTTGCAGTCTACACCGGGATTTTCCTGTTGGTTACGGGGATTTTGTTTTACAGTTTTAATCTGCTGAGCCATCTGACTATTTTTGCAGTAGAAACACAGTATTTAGAGCCCTATGGAATGATCTGTTCCATTGAAAGGTACGGAGCCCCGTTTATGATTGGCGGATTATATCTGATTGCTTTTTTTCTTTTGAAGAAGAGCAAAAACGGAGCCGGGATGGCGATATGTCTTATTTTTGTGCTGATTACGACAGATTATCAGGCAGCATACCGCGGCCTGGTGGGGTATCGGGATACGGTAGATGAAGTGATTTCAAAAAGGAATGAAATTGTGGATGAGGCAGCAGAGCTGTTCTGTGAAAGAGTAGGTGCAGGAGGGAATGAAAGTGTCGGAAGGGTGCTTTATCTGCGTGATATTTCTGATGTAAGCTGGGTGAGAAACACCTATATTAGCTTTGAGGCAGCACCGGTATCGGTAATGTATGGAAATATAGATGGGGATACCATTGAAATTCAGGATATGATAAACGCAATCCGAAATGCACATGCCGGTTTTTTGTATGTAGACCGGCTGGAGAGAAACAAAGCGGCAGTGTTAACCCAGCTGCTTGACCAGGGGGAATTTGAATATAGCTGTCTGTATCAGGTAGTAGATACAGGAAAAGAAATCTATCTCTCCAAGTATGATGGATGAGGCTTGGTATCGTATTTGATATGATATTTGAACAGTTTTGCAGGTGTGATTACCAACCTGCATAAGAGTCAGAAAGAGGAACGGAAGATTTATGGAACAGGATAAGGCAAGATGGGAAGTACCAATTATTATCCCGGCTTATGAACCGGATGAAAAGATGCCGGGATTGTTAAAGAAATTGAGAGAAACCGGCTTTAAGAATATTGTGGTGGTAGATGATGGCAGTGGGGAAGAATATGCCCGATTTTTCCGGGAAGCAAAAGAGGTTTATGGATGCAGAGTTTTGCATCATGCGGTCAATCAGGGAAAAGGGCGTGCGTTAAAAACTGCATTCAATTATTGTCTGCAGGAATTTAAGGAAATGCCGGGGGTAATCACAGCTGATTCGGATGGACAGCATTCACCGGAATGTATCCTGTTATGTGTGGATGCAATGCTTGCCAATCCGGGTGCTTTGATTCTCGGATGCAGATGCTTTGAAGGCGATGATGTACCTGTACGCTCAGAATTTGGAAATAAGTGTACCAGAGTTGTTATGCGTTATCTGACAGGGATTATGGTATCGGATACGCAGACGGGGCTTCGGGGAATTCCGGCCTCTTTTTTGGAGCAGCTTCTTAAGGTAAAGGGGGAGCGGTTCGAGTTTGAGACCAATATGCTTCTTGAAACAAAATCGCGGAAAATACCCATTGTGGAGGTCCCTATCCGTACTATATATATTGAAGAAAATAAGACAAGTCATTTTAACCCCATCAGGGATTCGGTAAAGATTTATCTTATTTTTGGCAAGTTCCTTTTTTCTTCGCTGTCCTCCAGTGTAGTGGATCTGGCACTGTTTTCCCTTTTTTGTTATTTATTAAAGGACAGGCAGTGGGGAAGGATCAATTATATTATGGCATCGACGGTGTTTGCCAGAATTCTTTCTGCACTTTACAACTATTCCCTGAATTTAAAGGTGGTCTTTCAGAGCGAGGGAAGCATCAGGTCAACTCTGCCTAAATATGTATTGCTGGCTGTGGTGCAAATGTCCTTAAGCGCATTGATGGTAGGATATCTTTATCCTTTGTTCGGGGGAGTAGAAGTTTTGGTAAAGATCCCTGTGGATGTACTGTTATTCTTCTTAAGCTTTGTCATTCAGCGTGAGTTTGTTTATTCCGAAAGCAAATAGAAAGTCAATGTTTTTCTTGATAATTAATTGCAACAGGGTCCTTCATCTGAAAATGGCGGAACCATTCTTTGGTTTCCGGGTTCTTTTCGGTGAGGGATCTGTTTTTATAAAGAAACCGGGTAAGAGCATAGCAGTCAATCCAGATTTCATTGTTTCCTTCCTTCTGTGATTCATCAAAAATAAGCTGCAGACCCCAGTGCAAATGAACCGTATCAATGTTGTTGGTATTTTCTTTGGTGCTGTAGCCGGTATGCCCCATATACCCGATTACGTCTCCGGCAGTGACAACGCTTCCCTCCTTAAGATCAAGGGCATAGGGGAAATTTTGGCGCAAATGGGCATAGTAATAATAGCGTTTCCCATCAAAGCTGCGGATCCCGATGCGCCAGCCACCGTATTGGTTCCAGCCAAGCGCTTCCACATAGCCCGATTCGATTGCGATAATGGGTGTGCCAATTTGTCCCATCATGTCGTGTCCGAGATGCTGTCGTTTGTAGCCGTAACTTCTTGAAGAGCCGAAGTCATCATAATCACTATATTCAAAGTTCTTTGCAATGGGGGAGAAGGCTTTCAGCCCATAGACTTTTTTCCAGCATTTTTGTCCAGCTTCATTCTCCTGCTCAATTTCGTATTCCCCTACCATGCCCCCGAGAACGGCTTCGTATGCCTCGTAGTAATAGTCATAATAATCCATATTTTTGGTGAGCTTGGTAATGGTGGTTTCACCGGAAGAAAGCTCTTTTGCCAGTTTGCGGATTATGGTGGTGCTGTCTTTGCCAAAGGACCCGCCACACTTTGCACCGGTATAGGCAAGCAGCTCAATCCAGTTTAGGTGGATGGGACTGTCATAACTTTCTACATCCAGATTATAAGCGGTACAAAGGGCTTCATAGGAGACATTGAAATCCACCCATTTAATATAATTACCGTTGGTTCCGGCTGCCACTTCTATAGCGGGCATATTGATGCGGCGGATATGCTCGCCGATTAACAGACAGACCGCTGCCAGCAGCAGACATATAATTGTAAGTGAGAGCTGATTGCGAATATTTTTCATAAGAGCTTCCTACAAAAACAGGTTAACAAAAGATATGAAAAAATGTGATCTCATATGCATGAAAAAATCGCACACATATCTTGACAAATAATTAACAATATGTTAGTCTCATTTCAATAGATAAAAGGGAGTAGCTGATACCGTAAGGTATATTTAAAACGTCAGGACGATGAAAATATCCGTTTTAAATCAGGCAAACTGTAGCAAGACTTTTATCGCAGAAGGGTACTGCGGTAAAGGTCTTTTTTTGCAGTATCCGAATCATTTCTACAAGGAGGAAAGATATGTTTAACAACAAAAGAAACGACAATGTGTATGAACAGCCGAATCCAAACGGTAAAAAGATTGGAGCAGGGATTGCCAAAGGAGTAGGAATTGTAGCGGGGGTATTTATTATCATCTACCTGCTTGCCGGAAGCATCTATTCACTGAAAGAAAATGAGTATGCGGTAATCACTACATTTGGTGTGCCAAAGGTAGTGGAGGAGTCTGGTATTCATTTAAAGGTTCCTTATATTCAACGCCTTGCAAAGGTGCCGAAAACCATTAATGGATTTTCTATTGGATATGACGCATCAACCGGAGAATCAGTGGATGGGGAGTCCTTTATGATCACGAGGGATTACAACTTTGTAAATGTAGATTTTTATGTGGAGTATCGGGTAACTGATCCGACGAAATACCTGTACGCATCTGAGAATCCGATCTTTATTTTAAAGAATCTGACCCAAAGTTATATTCGTGACACCATCGGACTGTATGATGTGGACAGTGTAATTACCACGGGAAAGAATGAGATTCAGGCATCGATTAAGGAAAAGATCATTACCAGACTTGAGCAGGAAGATATTGGAATTCAGTTGGTTAATATTACGATTCAGGATGCAGAACCGCCCACGCAGGAAGTTATCAATGCATTTAAAAACGTGGAAAATGCCAAGCAGGGAAAGGAAACTTCCATTAACAAGGCAAACCAGAAAAGAAATGAAGATATTCCTGCTGCCAGAGCGCTTGCAGATGAAACAGTAAAGACCGCGCAGGCACAGGCAGAAGAGAGAATTAATGAAGCAAAGGGACAGACTGCAAGGCTCAATGAGCTTTATGCAGAATACCAGAAATATCCGTTGATTACCAAGCAGAGGATGTTCTATGAAACAATGGAAAAGATTCTTCCGGATATGAAGGTCATTATTGAAAAGAGTGACGGAACTACTCAGACCATGCTGCCGTTAGAATCCTTTACCGGCTCCGACATGGCATCTGGAATTGGCAGCGCAGCTTCTGCTGAAAGCAATGGCAGTACAGGTACATATAGTGGTGCGACCGGAACAGATAGCAGCACCGATACAGATACAGAATAGAGAGGAAGAATGATGATGAAGAAAAAGTTTGGCTTTGCAATTCCTATTGTAATTATAGTTGTAGCCTTTTTGCTGTTGGGTTCAAGTGTGGTTGTGACTTATCCCAATGAATATACAGTGATTAAGCAGTTTGGCAAAATTGAAAGTATTCGTAAGACGCCGGGACTGAGCATGAAGATTCCGTTTATTCAGACAGCAGAAAAAATACAGAATGAAGTGTTGATATATGATTTGGCTGTGAGCGATGTTATGACAAAAGATAAAAAGTCGATGATTGCAGACTGCTTTGTACTTTGGAGGATAGAAGATCCACAGAAATATACGCAGACCTTAAGTGCCCAGAAAAGCAATGCAGAATTCAGAATTGATACCATTGTGTATAACAGCCTGAAAAATGTGATCAGCAGTATGAGTCAGGAGGAAGTAATCAGCGGACGCGACGGCGAGCTGACGGCTGCAATTATGGAGAATATCGGAAACACGTTGGAACAGTATGGAATTAAACTGCTTGCAGTAGAAACAAAATCGCTGGATCTTCCTGATGAGAACAAAAGTGCCGTTTATGAACGTATGATTTCTGAGAGAAATAATATTGCAGCCACCTATAAGGCAGAAGGCGAGGAAGAAGCGAAGGAGATTTCCAACAATACCAATGCGGAAATCATTGTAATGCAGTCCCAGGCAGATGCACAGGCAGCAGAAATAATTGCAAAGGGTGAGGCGGAATATATGAGAATTTTGAGTGAAGCCTATAATGATCCTGAAAAGGCAGATTTCTACCTGTTTCTGCGAGCTTTGGATGCCGCAAAGGCGACTATGACAGGAGATAATAAGACATTGATTATTGATGAAACTTCTCCTATTGCACAGATTTTTTACTAAATCATTGAATCGTTTTCTGGAAATGCTGGTAATCCTTGCAGGAGTTCCAGTCACCACCCCAGATAAAGCCGTGTTCTTTGAACAATTTGTAGCATAAGTCATTTTCGTCAATCTTATATGGAAAATCTTGGGAGCGGTCAGCGTATATCTCACTGCCTTCGGGGGAGATATAAGTCTTGCCGCTTCCATCTTTATTAAAGACAACATATGGGTTATAAAAGGGATTGATGTCAATCGCGCACCCGATTGCGTGTTTGGAAAGGCTGTCGGTGCCGTCTACAACCCTGTAATTAAAGCAGGAAGTATTATTGTCCAGCATGGAGGCAGTATCATCGCCGTCATATTCATCAATCAGTCTTATTTTTTCTATTTGGTATTCATTTCTGTATAATTCATAAAAAATTTCTACAAGATCCTGAGCAATTCCCTGATTACAGATCAATTCACCAATTTGGACTTCTCCATTGAAATCATAGTAAAGTACATTCATATAGCGTAGATCCTCGTAGGAAACGGCAGGGGAGGATGCCTCATTATCAGAGACCGGATAGGAAATTCCGGTAATCCGGGCAATTACGTCATCGGTCAAAGGCTGATAAAAGAAGCCGTCTTTATGCTGGATACCGTTTGAAAATTCAGGAGTTTCAGAAGACAGGGCAGAAGCTTCCGGTATGGGGGAAGGCGAAGGGGTCTGGGAGGGGGTCGCATAAGCAATTTCAGGATTGGTATCGGCATATTCAGAAAGTGTTTCTCCACTTGTCAGGACTCTGACTAAAACAGAACACACTAATATAATGAAAGCAAGCAAGCCTAATGGCTTTAACCATTTATTCATAAAAATCTCCATTCTGTGTTTATTGCTGCATTGTTACTTGATATGATACGATAAATCACATTCTATTGCAATTAAAAACAATATCCTGTACAATAAAGGGCAGGCATAAAACCTGTAAATATACAAAAAATGAAGGAATTATGATGGGAATTGTAAAGACCAAAAACCTTGTTTTTGAATATATAAGAAGAGACGAAGAGGGCAATGTAGAAGGAATTACCCGTGCGGTCGACGAGGTAAATCTGGATATTAAGCAGGGAGATTTTGTGGCAATTTTAGGGCACAATGGTTCCGGTAAATCCACGCTTGCCAAGCATATCAATGCAATTCTTTACCCTACGGAAGGGACTGTCTGGGTGGACGGAAAGGATACTTCCAAGGATGAAAACCTGTGGGATGTCCGTCAGGAAGCCGGCATGGTATTTCAGAACCCGGACAACCAGATTATAGGACAGGTAGTCGAAGAGGATGTGGGTTTTGGCCCGGAAAATCTGGGAGTTCCGACGAAGGAAATCTGGGAGAGAGTAAAGGAGAGCCTTAAAGCAGTTGGAATGTATGAATTTCGCAAGCATTCGCCGAATAAGCTTTCAGGCGGTCAGAAGCAGAGAGTTTCCATTGCCGGTGTGATTGCCATGCACCCCAAATGTATTGTGCTGGATGAACCTACTGCCATGCTTGACCCTAATGGACGCAAAGAGGTAATCCGAGCTGTCAGGGCATTAAATGACGTGGAAGGAATTACGATTATCCTGATCACTCACTACATGGAAGAAATCATTCATGCGAACAAGGTGTTTGTCATGGACAAAGGGAAGATTGCCATGGAAGGAACACCCAGAGAAATTTTCAGTCAGGTAGAAAGGCTGAAATCTTTAAGGCTGGATGTTCCGCAGGTTACTTTACTGGCGCATGAATTAAGAAAAAGCGGACTTGCAATCCCGGAGGGAATCCTTACCTGCGAGGAATTGGTAAAGGCACTGGGGTTAAAGCAATAAGAGGTATAGGGATGTCTATTATTTTAGATCATGTAAATCACATATATGAAGCCGGAACAGCCATGGAATTCGCGGCACTTAAGGACATTAATCTTGTGATACCGGATGGGCAGTTTATCGGTCTGATCGGGCATACCGGTTCCGGTAAGTCCACGTTAGTGCAGCACCTCAACGGATTGCTTGCCCCTACCAGTGGCAATATTTATTATAATGGTGCCGATATCCATGACAGTGATTATAACAAGAAGGAGCTACGCAGTAAGGTTGGACTTGTCTTTCAATATCCCGAGCATCAGCTGTTTGAAATTGACGTTTTTACAGATGTATGCTTCGGACCAAAGAATTTGGGACTTGATAAAAAGGAAACGGAGCTTCGCGCATATGCCGCATTAAAGCAGGTAGGACTTGAGGACGAATACTTTTATCAGTCACCCTTTGATTTGTCGGGCGGTCAGAAGCGCCGGGTAGCCATTGCCGGAGTGCTTGCAATGAAACCGGAGGTGCTCATCTTAGATGAGCCTACAGCCGGGCTTGATCCTAAGGGGCGGGACGAGATTCTGGATCAGATTGCAAAGCTTAGGGAAGAAACCGGAATGACGGTAATTTTGGTCTCTCACAGCATGGAGGATGTGGCAAAGTATGTGGACAGAATTATCGTTATGAACCGTGGGCAGATTATGTTTGACAATGAGCCGAGGGAGGTATTCCGTCATTATAAGGAACTGGAACAGGTAGGGCTTGCCGCACCACAGGTAACTTATATCATGCAGTCTTTGCGTGCAAATGGAATGAATGTAGATACAGATATTACTACAATTGAAGAAGCTAAGACAGAAATACTTAAGGCTCTGAAAGGGTAATCAGGGCATGTGGGCATTACACAGAAGCGAGGCAATATGTTAAGAGATATTACATTGGGACAATATTATCAGACAGATTCGGTTATTCACAGGCTGGACCCAAGGGTAAAGCTGGTAACGACGGTCTGCTATATTATTTCTCTTTTTATTGTGGATAATTTTATAGGCTATATCATAGCAGGTTTATTTCTGGCACTGGTGATCAAGTTGTCCAGAGTGCCGATTAAATTTATGGTCAGAGGAATGAAATCAATTGCATTTCTCCTGATTATTGCAGTGACCTTTAATCTTTTCCTGACACCGGGGGAGGTGCTGGTTTCTTTCTGGAAGCTGCAGATTACCAAAGAAGGCGTCAGATTTGCCTCCTTCATGGCAATCAGGCTTGTTTTTTTGATTATGGGGTCCTCGGTAATGACACTGACAACGACACCCAACAATCTGACAGATGGAATCGAAAAGCTGTTAGGACCGTTAAAGCTTTTAAGGGTGCCGGTGCATGAGATTGCAATGATGATGTCTATTGCACTGCGTTTTATTCCGATTTTGTTGGAGGAAACAGATAAAATTATGAAAGCGCAGATTGCAAGAGGCGCAGATTTTGAGAGTGGGAATCTGATTAAAAAGGCAAAAAGCCTTGTCCCTCTTCTCGTTCCATTGTTTATATCAGCTTTTCGAAGAGCCAATGACCTTGCCATGGCAATGGAAGCGAGATGCTACAGGGGAGGGGAGCACCGTACAAAGATGAAGCCCCTTATTTATAAAAAGCGTGATGGCGCCGCTTATGGGATTGTGGTGTGCTATCTTGTGCTTTGTGTGGCAGTAGGAAGGATTTTGTTGTGAAGAGAGTAAAGCTTGTGGTGGCTTACGATGGCACTGCGTATCAGGGGTGGCAGGTACAGCCTTTGGGAGACACTATAGAAGGGGAACTTAATAGGGCATTAACCCAGCTGCTTGGCGAGAAAATTCAGGTTATTGGAGCCAGCAGAACGGATTCAGGAGTACATGCACTCTGTAATGTAGCGGTCTTTGATACGGATACCCGCATCCCTGCCGAAAAGATATCCTACGCTTTGAACCAGCGTCTGCCGGAGGATATCAGGATACAGAGTTCAGAGGAAGTTCCATCCGATTTTCACCCAAGACACTGCGAAAGCCGAAAAACCTATGAATACCGGATTGTGAACAGAGAATTTCCACTGCCGACGAAAAGGCTGTATGCATATTTCACTTATGTACCGCTTGATGTGGAGAAGATGAAGCAGGCTGCAGCATATCTTGTGGGAGAACATGACTTTAAGAGCTTCTGTTCTACGGCTGCGGTTGTGGAAAGCACGGTAAGAACCATCCATGAACTGACGGTGGAAAGGCAGCAGGAGGAAATCATCATCAGAGTCAGTGGCAACGGTTTCCTATATAATATGGTAAGAATCATAGCGGGAACACTGATGGAAGCGGGCAGGGGAAATCTTAAGCCGGAACAGATAAAGGATATTTTGGACGCAAAAGACAGACAGGCAGCGGGACCTACAGCTCCGGCATGCGGATTGACGCTGGTAAAGTATGAGTTTATGCCTTAAGGAGCAGAACAGACAAACTGACAGACTTTTACAGTATCTGTCGGATAAAATGAAAAAGAGTAAAAATGTGGTTGACACGCACGAAAGCGTATAATATAATAATTCAATGTGGCGACGTTTGGTAACGTTTTGTCTGATGAAAGCTAAGCTTCATCACATCCCTAGACAAAATGTTATAAATAGAGTACCTGATTGGCAGGCAGAAGTAATCTTAGCGGCCCGGACATCCGCACAGAGTATGGAAGACTGTCAGGAAGAAGCTATGTGCGAAGCACATATTTAACTTTAATGGAGGTAAAATCATGAAAACATTTATGGCTAGTCCTGCTACAATCGAAAGAAAATGGTATGTAGTAGACGCTACAAATATGACACTGGGACGTTTAGCTTCAGAAGTAGCTAAGGTTTTAAGAGGTAAGAATAAAGCAATCTTCACACCTCATATTGATACAGGCGATTATGTAATCGTTGTAAATGCCGACAAGGTAAAAGTAACAGGCAAGAAGTTGGATCAGAAGGTATATTATCATCATTCAGATTACGTTGGTGGCATGAAAGAAGCTACTCTTCGTGAAATGATGGCTAAGAAGCCTGAAAAGGTAGTAGAGCTTGCTGTTAAAGGAATGCTTCCCAAGGGACCTTTAGGAAGACAGATGTACACCAAACTTCATGTATATGCAGGTCCTGAGCATCAGCATGCAGCTCAGAAGCCCGAAGTATTAACATTTTAAGAGGGACTGAAAGGAGAAGATTAAAATGGCTAAATCAGCAAGATTCTACGGAACAGGTAGAAGAAAAAAATCAATTGCCAGAGTATATTTAGTACCCGGTAAAGGTGAAATTACAATTAATAAAAGATCTATAGATGAATATTTTGGACTTGAAACACTGAAGGTTATCGTTCGTCAGCCTTTAGTTGCTACAGAGACAGTTGATAAGTACGATGTACTGGTAAACGTTCACGGTGGCGGTTACACAGGTCAGGCTGGTGCAATCAGACATGGTATCTCCAGAGCATTACTTCAGGTAGATGCTGATTTCAGACCGGTTCTTAAGAAAGCAGGTTTCTTAACAAGAGATCCTCGTATGAAAGAAAGAAAGAAAAACGGTCTCAAAGCTGCACGTCGTGCACCTCAGTTTTCAAAGAGATAATCTGCGGTCAACGCAAGATGCGAGAAAACCCCGATTTTACAAGGGTTACAGAGGTTGTGGAAAGTTGTCAAATGTGCTGGATTTCAAATGGTATGCAACACATATGCAACAAGTATGCAACACGAATATCAATGATATGTATAGGACATTTTCAGAGAAATCTGGGAATGTCCTTTTTATTTTGCGCGTTTCTACAAGCGGTGCAACAGACAGTGAATATATTGAGATGATGCTTGCATCAATCGAAATATATTTGCTGGATGGTATAGCGCGCCAGCGCGATATGAGCAAAATCACGGAGTGAGTTGCGAATGGCACCGCTTGTTTCTTAAATTCGAGTGATTGCATTTACAAGCTCCTTAACATCAAAGTGGGTATATACTTTCTCGGTCAAAGTCATAGCACCGGAGTGTCCCACAATTTTCTTGATAATCGTCTGATCGACACCTGCTTCTGCTAACATGGAAATACATGTGTGTCTGCAGCAATGTGGTGTGCGGTCAATCTTAAGTTGTTCCATCAGTGGATGGAAGTAGCTGTCATAATAATTTCGGTATTGGAAGTGTTTTCTATCCGGCGTATGAATAAGATACTCGCATTCCGGATTATCATCAAACCAAGCTTTGTAGAAAGGTAAGACCTTATCTGCGATAGGAACCTTTCGGATTCCATTCTCGGTTTTACTGCTAATCACATCGAAGTATTGCTCGTCCAGATGGACATTCTCCTTTTTCAAATCCAAGAACTCTGAAATTCTTACTCCGTTATACAGTAGCATCAATATGATTTGATAATACTTATCGTCTTTCTGCTCCCATATCCGTTCAATTTCTTCCTTCTCAAATTTGTTTCTGTCATACTTATTCGGATTGCGGTCCTTGTACTGAACAACATCCACAAAAGTGGAATAATCCTTATTGCAGATATCATTCTTGATAGCAAAATCATA
>JAQXYZ010000051.1 GCA_029226935.1 Bacillota bacterium
TATAGTAAAACTTGAGTGCCGTGGCAGATGAAGAGGATTTTTATCATGTTAGAGTACTCCTTAAAATATTATAATTTGAAATTCATAATGAATATACGCCGCCATTTGAATCAACGAATATGCCATAATCAATACATACCCCATCATAATTGACATAACGATTGACCAGAAGAATCTCATCATCAGGAAGTTCTACTCCGTCTTTTCTTAACCTCAACATAGGTTCTCTCTGTTTTGCGAAGCAAAAGACCCGCCCGCTACCCGGTCTGGAATCTATGTGTATAAACAATCCCATACTTTTTCCTTATCAGCATCCACAAATCTGCAATTAAATTTATATTTTTCCCCACCTATTTCCAACTCAAAGCATGGGTTCTCCATACTTAAAAATTGGTGTCGGATTTGTAATAGTCCTTCAATCTCCTTAGTATTCAATAAATTTTCAGCAGAATATTCTGAACACTTAATTATTTCACTTTCTCCTTCAACACTTTCATTTGACGTAGAATACATATATTTATAAAAAGACCGTTTCATCTGCTCAATAGTTTGTGGCTTATCTCCTGCGATTTTTGGGACATGAGAAAATGAAACAAAATAAATTTCGGGTTTGTCAGATAGCATTTCTGTATTTGTAATCTTTGCTACACGATCCGTTTCAGACAAAACTCCCAGTCTTTTTAATGATTCAATCTGATATACGATCTCTTGTCTTAAATGATTATAATGTTTCGCATTTAAAAATCTCATATAGTCACATAAATGTCCCACCAACCCACTTCCAAAAGACACATATGCCTCTTTCGTTTGATAAGCATATAATGAATTTTCTTTAATATCTTTATATCGATCGGCATGAGATGTATACAATTTATGATTCATACCCGGATAACTTCCATTACCTATTTTTAATTCTATCACTGCTACCTGATGCTGTCCGTTTTCATTTGCTTTTCTTTTTATTGCAATCATATCAAAACGTCCGGAAGGTATATTTTTCATTGTATATTCCATGTCTACATAATACCATTCTCCATCACTCATGTTATTATTATTTATGATCCACTGTTGACAGATTTTTTCCCGAGTGACTTTTCCATGTACAACATGCACATCATTTTGTTTTTTATCAGAATGAAAAGCAATTTTATTTATATTCTCTTTGATCTTATCTAAATTTTCTTTATGCTCCTTCCACGATAAACTCATATATCCAGCTTTATCAATCCCCATATATTTTTTGTGTAATTCAAATACAATCTGATTTTTCTTATTAAATTTAATTTTAGCCAGACTTGCTCCCAGATAATAAATATTAATATAATTCTCTCTGACCGCGACAAACATATCTGCTTTTTCTTGAATAAAACTTTGAATATAGGCATAAGTCTCTGGTTCTTTTTTTAACTCGTCAATCATTTTTCTACAATCTCTCATTTTTGTACTTGTCTCCTTTACTTTTTTCTCCAACATAATAATGTATTACTACAAACATATTTTTTCTCTTTGAATCAACAAATGCTGCGTTTTCTGTTACCCATGGAAAATCTTTTTTTAAAGCATCAATCGTATCTCTTAACATTTCATAAAGAATACGTATATCAGGTGTTTCATAATATAGATATATATAAAATCTGTTGTCAATTCTCTTCATATTGGCACTTAGCTTCAGATTTTTTTCTTTTACATATCTATCAAGCTTCAGATACTCATTCAAAATATATGTTGTTCCGACATGTTTACAAATAGCTTGCAAATATTCTGTATATGCAGTTTTATCATAAGGTCTGTAATAATAAATCTCGCTCATTCATTTCCCCACGAATTATTGCATCAATCCACTCATCTTTGGAAGAACCGCAATAACAAATCTCGTAATGCTTTAAAAAATCTTCTTTATAATTCTTAAAGTACCAAAAAAATGCATTTGTATATATGCCTTGAATCATTGCCCGTGAATATACTATCTCATCTTTTCCTTGTAATGCATCTATTGGCAGAGGTGGAAAATCCCATACATTTTTCCCGGATATATTGGTGAGATGTTCTAAAAGATCCATTCGACGGCTTTTCTCCAATATCCATTCCGAAAAACTATCTTCCCCCTCTATTTCATACTCCGGATTTTGCATATTATAATAAGTTTCTATATACTCGTTCTTAGGATAATTGTAAATCAAGAAACGATTATGTGCAAAGGAAACATTAAAGGAGCCCGATACTCCATATCGAATACTCCTATTCTCTGCCGATTCCTTAAGGTCCTGCAAATTATTATAGTATTCTTCTTTTACCCTTTCCTTAAGGGAGGAATCCTTAATGATGATTTTCTCCATTTTCAGCAAACGATTCAGATATACTATGTATGCCGTTGTATTGACTGGCTCAGCCAGAAATCCGTTTTCTATCATGGTTTCCAGACATTGGTCTGCCAGATAAAAGATTTTTCTCTTAGCAGTCAGCTTATCTGTCTGGTCCTTGCATCTGGTCTTAATATCAAATAATCTTTCCATATGTGTGTTCGCTCCTTTCAATATGCTTTCCTTAGCTCCAATGTTCTTCATTCTTTGGTAAATTCATTTTGTTTGACCATATGAATAATTTGGGCAATCTTATGCTCTGATTCTACACAATCACTTAACTTAAACTGCTTAGACCGAACCAATGCTTTCATATCTTCCAACAAGAAAATTTGCAATCGTGCTGAGATGGATTCCAGCACCAGATCCCGTTGCCATGGATTATACAAAATAAAGACCCTGCACAAATCCCCTGTCGCTATCTGCCTTAAATATGCCTGACATTCCTCTTTTGTACTTTTCTGAAACAATGCTGCACTTGCTGTTTCAATAGAAAATTTTGTAAAAGAATGACTGAATGTTTTTAATTCATTCAGATAGATCTTTCTCTCCCTTTCCACTTGTTTGGCAACAATCTTTCTCCGGTTTGAATAGCTAAACTTCGGTTTTTCCGTATACATCGAAAGCGGCAATACCAAATCGTACAAAGCATATTCATCATATTTTCTCAGTATTTCAATTAACCTTTTTTTGTTAACACGCACTTCGTCATTCGCTGCATAACAGGCTATTTGAGTCAACATTTCATCCTGTCGAAATTCTTTTTCCTCATATATCCATTTCCAAAAATCAAGATAGGTTCCCCGAAGCACTGACATACCATATCCTTCTATGGCCAAAGTACCTTCCTTCACCCAAATTCTTTCTATATTTTCAGTGATTGCTTCTATATCAAAATAATACGCTGCCATCTAAGTACTCCTTTCTCCAGGTCAAATTCTAACTATTTCCTGTAATATATCGCCAAACCTCCCTGCACTTGTTTCTCTTGTTTATATACAACAGGTATATCCTCAAAAATTTTATGCAAAACCTAGTTTTTATACCTGTTGTAGATATTTTTTCATTCATTTTCCTCATAAAAAAATCCCTCCGTGTTATTGTAAATTTACAATAACATACGGAGAGATTGCTCGGCGACAACATCGTGGTTTTTATTTTAATTCATCCCACTACTCATGAAGTAAGTAATCATATAAATAGTAAATGAAAATAAAAAATTAACCACAAAATATAATATCAATATTAAAATACACCAATGGTACCATTTCAGTCGCTTTTTTCTTCTATGCCCACCATTTGAATGCACCCGGGTTCCGCCGGACTTTGACTGAACATTTTGTGTCATAACCCCTGGATGGCAATGTGAAACCTCACTTGCATATTCTTCTTCGCACAGCTCATCATCTACATCGCTTCTATCATCCATGAGTGTTGCAACAACTGCAGCTCTTGTAGCCGTCTCTATCGATTTTGAAACTTCATTTGCAGACTGCACCAACTTTTCCATGATATTCCGCAAAGTACGCTCATCAATGGGTTTTCTTTGAGACATTTGTTCCAGATTGTAAGAATCACTCTGGCTATATAGCTGTAATAATCTGTAGCAGGATTCACAAAGGTTAGGAAGCCCCTGTTCCACACAGGAATTTCTATGTTTTCCACACCCCTTACACACTCCGTCATCCCAAAAATCCGGTCCAACAGGCGAGTGATTTGGCAACGCATGATATGTAAACTGCCTGCTTTCTTTTGGACTCAAAGGGAAAACTATCCTGTGGGGCAGGTAAGGCAACGCTTCCAGCTGCCGCCCGGAAGCAAGCTCTCTTCCATAGCTGTCAAAAGTCTTATTTTTGTTCGGATCATAATAACCTAATTCTATATTAGAATGTTTGGTATCGTAAACAAACTCCTTCCCGGCCATTATACGAATCGTTCCGATAATATTCCGATGCTCATCAACCAGATAACTACTCATCTATATCTTACCAGCTTTCCGTTTTTTCTCCTGATATCATATCCATCATAAGGATTTGCATAATCATTATTCACGATAATCCCTTCGCATTCCCTGGAATATCCGGCCTCGTATCCTATACGTCTGAGCACTTCAAAATCCCGTAATCTCATTCGCTCTGTTGCCTCCGGAAACTCTTCAAAATACTCTTTTACCGGGTCTGCACAATAAGTAAGTTTCATACAGAAAGCCAGTCGACGCAGCCGGTCATAATGCTTCTGTTTCTCTCTCCCACAATCCCCTTCTGCATCCCCTTCTACATCCACTTCCTGCAAATCCGTTTCATCATCCAGGGAAACATAGGCCTGTTTTGAGCGGTCATAAGAAACGTGGATCAGTCCGGCATTCGTTAAATCCCTGATATCTCTTTGGATCATACGCTTTCCCAAGCCGGGCAGAACAAACTCTATGTCCCTGAAAGTAACCTCGTCAAAATATCGAAAAACATCATATAAAATAAGCTGACGCTCAATTTGCTTAATCTGTATAATAGGGTTCATATTTGCTTTTCGTTTCCTCAAAATCTTCTTTAACTTTCCAATGTTTCTCCATCCTGCAGGACTTTTACTCTTGTCCGATACTCCTTAAATTCTTCCATACTTCTAAATTCATCTGCCTTTTCCGTGTGCATAGGGATAATCATGTCCGGCTCTGTCTTTTCCAAAAGCTTCTGTATCGTTTCAACATAAGCATGCCCGCTGGTGTGGAGTTGTTTATAGGCAAAGTCATCTATGAATCTAGTAATATCCTTATCTTCCTTGTCTCCTTTTAAATATCCTTTCCACATAGAATAAATCAGATTAACCTGCTGCTTATAATTCCTGCTATAATATTGAAATAGCCGCTCAAATTGGCTGAGTCCATTTGTCGAAAAAAAACGATTTGGTCTGACAAGCAAAACAAAGCCGCTTTTTCCTATTTCATTTTCCTCTATATGTTTAAAATAGACTTGCGGAAGTCCCTTGCTTTTTAGGGCTTCTCCCCTTTTCTGCAGGTCCCTGTATATAAAATTATTTACTCTTCCGACAATATAGAATTTTTTATAAAGTTCGGAGGTCTCCTTCTTTGAGCGATACTGCCAAAATTCCTTTCCTTTATTTTCCATGGCAGTCATAATCACTCTGGCCTGATACTGGTCACAGATAAACATCTTATCATCCGGTGTATTCTGATAGAATTCCATGATGCTATCTAAATTTGTAGAAGAAACCATAACAAAGTTGTATTTCTTCTCTTCAAAATATTCTGCAGCCTTCAACCCTAACTCTGCTTCCGTCTGCACGATATTAGCGTCCGCCTCTTCTGTGCGGCTCAACATGGTTCCTTCCGTGATGAGTATATCAATATGTGCTCCCACATATTTCTCTAGCGTTCTCCACAACTGTTCCCTTTCATTTGCAATTCCATGTGCCCTGAAATCTCCTGTAAAAAGAATCCGTTTTCCGTCTGCCTCTATCAGAAACATATAGGCATCCAACGCAGAATGATCTACCGAAAAAGGTGTGATCTTCATCTTTGTTAAGCGGGGAATCGAATGACCCCTGTGATATTCCTGCATTTCGGCTATTATATCTCTACCCTTTTTTTCTGCATTGATATCAATATATCCTGTAACAATATGTAAAATCTGTTTGGCGCAGCTTCCGATATACAGGGGAATCCCTTCCGGAATGTCCTTATAAAGCCCATAATGATCCCCATGATAATGTGAGAAAAGGATCGCATCAAAATGTCTTTCCCTATGTGTTCCAAATACACTATCTAACAGTTTGGAATCCGAGATTGCTGCTTCGGCATCGCTTCCCGGAAGATTGGCACCCAGATCAATCAGAATCCGCTCACCATTACATTCTATTTCTGTTGCACAACCACCAATCTGGTGGGTTCCTCTGTGAATCTTTATTCGGATCATTTTTCTATCTCCAGACCTACACATTCCTCCATGATATCCAACAAGAAGGAAAAAGAATCTATATCTTTTATTATGTTATATACAAGCTTGCCAAAAAAGTTATTGCATTCTATATTCTGTCCCCGTTTCTCCGATGGTTTCAGAAACATTTTAGCTATCCACACATCAATGTATTCTCCACCATCTATTGATATCGCAGGATTTCTTAACAGAATATCCTGATATTTGCATCGTACAAGCTTTCCATTGGATGCTGTCATCTCCACCACAAGTCCCCCACTTTGGCAATGATCCTGCCAGTACTTATTGCCCAAAATGGATTCAAGCTGTCTCTTGCCTGCAAGGGCTGCCAGAACCGGATTAAACAGATTGTCCTCTTTCTCAAGACGAAGCTTCTTTTGTGCTATCTTGTACATATGCTTTAAAAAACTGTCTCCACAAAATCTCGATGTTCCATACCAGCTCCGTGTTACATTCGAAAGACCGTCTTTAAAAATCCATTCACATCCTACCAAAGGATAATCCTCTAAGAGCTCTTCTCCGGCATAATCCTGATCGCCTTCTTTATTTAATACAAGTTTTACCTCATAATCATTTCCAAATTTTAAGGTTAACTCTCCGTAGATTTTAAAGTCTCTCATCCTGCTCCACCATACCCTTCTTCCAAAATACGCTCCTGTGCTTCTTTGATACTCACATTGCCGTAATGATTTCGCCATTTCTTTTCAGTATCATACTACAGCATTTATTGTTTGGCGACAACATTGGGGGTTCGATATCTATAAGGATCTGAAATCATTCTCCAAGTAGTATATCATACCTGTTCATCGTCTCTCTGTTCCTGCTTTCATGCTTCTCATAATAACCGATCAGCTTGTCCTCTGCGTCACGAAGCGCTACCATATATATATCCTTGTTTGTTTCTCATCATAAGCTGTATATATGAGATTGTTTGCAACTTATCCTTTTTATTTTATTTATCCCAGCAATCTTCCGTTTCCTGGGATGTAGTTCGTATTCCAAATAACTTCCACATAAAGTCTTCTCTTTCATGGAAGATATCTACGATATAAATAGTCTCTTCTGTAATCCTATAAAACGCATAGTTATGCTCTGTATATACTATAAGGTAATCACATGGCACTCCTATCGTCTTCTCCACTGATATTCCGGATTCTTCAAACTGCTGTAACCTGCGCAACGCCTGCGTCTTATTTGACACCACACGTTTTGCTACATCTGCGCCGAAGTTCATAGTTACATCACGCTTAATATTTCGCAATTTCTGTGCTGCATCTGGTGAGTATTCTAGTCTCTTCAAATTCTATACCCCCAGTTCTTTTTCCAAGTTGTCTGCCGAAATCCATCCTTCTCTATCCGCACGTTCTTCTGCACTTTTCAATTTTGAGAACAGTGTATATGCAGCTCTATATCTATCAAGCTCGTCAATTTCTGCCATTGTAAGAATTCCATACTGACCATGACCATTACGTGTCAAATATACACGATTAGATGCATCTACTTCTTTTAATACTTCTGTATAATTTCTAAGATCAGAAACTGGTTTAATGTTTGGCATAACAATTCCTCCATTTCACATATCAATCAAAAATAGTTCCATTTAATTACTATTATTATACCAATGAGCCATAAAACATGCAACAATATTTGCGTGCATATTTTACAGCAAATCTATTGATATTATAAAAAAGGCACCGTAAAGTGAACGTAAAGTGAATCGTAATGTGAACGTGTATATCATGGTAAGTAAAAAGAGTACAAAACGAAGCAAAAAATCGTTTTGTACTCTTTAATACTTTTTCCACCTTTTTTACAATTTACAACAGGAAGCTACATCTTATACCTCATATCAAACGCCGGGGTCATTCCCTCAATTTCGCTTCTACTCAGTCCGTACTGTTGCGCAAGTCTTCTCCAATTATTGTCTACAACATTCTTTATTTCCTTTAATTCCTCTAATGCCTGTGCATCTTTTAATCCATACATTTTTGCAACAGACAATGCCAGATTAAAGTCAATAAGATTATTATCAGAATCCACATTCAGCGCTAATGTATCCCCATAGATATTTGGATTGACATCATATAATGGAGACAAACTCCATCCATTCTTCGCCAAAACAAATCCATGATTTCTCAAATGGTCATCTGTGTTTGATACCGCCATATTGAACACAATTCTGCGCCACAATTCCATCAAGTCCTTCCCCGGTGTTGCACTATTAGTTTTTATGATAGATGCAATCTCCATATAGCTTGAACCTTCCGTCGCATTCGCCCCATCTTTTTTACCTAAAAGAGTCATTGCCGATGCAAAGTGAATTCTTCTATCCCCCTCTCTGTCAAATCTCTTTGTCAGAAATGTACTTCCTGTTTTTGAAAAATTCTCTATCTTTGCTTCTGACACATTCAAATTGCACATAACAGCCAAATCGTGAACCACCATTTCCCACGCACCTACATTTATTTCATCATGTTTTGATGGAAATTTTGCTATCCATAAAGAACCATCAGGTGCAACAACTGAAGCCTTTGGTCTTGCTCCACCTAAAGAAGAACCCGGTGCCACCAATTGTTTTAGCCACTTTTCTTCCATGCCATCATCGTTCTTCTCAAATGCCAAAGAAGCTGATTCCAGTTTACGAAGCGTTGTCCAAGGTGGTGTTGTCAATTCTTTATCATCAGATAAAAAAGTCCCTCCTTTAGATGTAGACAATCTTAATCCACCCATTCTCGTCTCATCATAGACTCCTATCAGAAAATCTACTTCCGTTAAAGACCTCGGTTTTCTTTCTTCCTTTTTCGCAATAATCGCTTCACGTCTCTTCATCAAAAGACGTCCCCATCTATCCGGACAAGAATCCTCAAATACACCAAACATCAATTTATCTGCTGGAGCATACTGTCGACCTTTGAACATTTTCAAGTCTGGATCCAAAGTCACATTATTAGACAAATCATTTAACCATTCATCGTCATATTCAAAGGATACTACCTGTTTTTCTCTACCACCGTCCACATACATCGTTCCTATTAACGATGGAGTATCTGATTTCCAATTCTCATATACATAAATTTCATTTACATTATCCATCTAATCCCTACTTCCTTTTTGCTCGTTTCGGAGTTATTAAATTCATATCCTGTATTCTTCTGCCAAATTCATCATCCTGCGCCACTAGCTCTAAGTCTTTATCCATACCACCCAAAGCATGCAACACCGCCGCGTAAGTTCCTATGGCCACCGTTGGCGTTCCTTTTTCAACTGCCCACAATGTAGCTCTACTAATTCCGGCTCTTTCTGCCACCAATTCTGTAGAAAGATTACGGCGCAATCTAGCCATCTTTATTTGTTCACCCATATTTTCTAAAACTTTTTTTGTATCTGGCATAACTACCACTGATTTTTTACCCATTTTTGCCGCCTCTTATGTTTAATACAATAAACGTATTGTTACATTTTGTCGATTTTATTAAACATTAATTTTTCCTTCTGCTTGCTTAATCACGAAATAGCCAAGAACCATAAACGCCAAAATCATTGTTCTGAAGCATTTGTTCATTCCCTTACTCTTGCCTGATTTCTTCGGGGAATCTTCTTTCTTTCCTGTTCGTATGATACTGGAATATGCAATAATCTGCCCAATCATTTCAGACAGTCTTTCGCCCGCTGCATGAATACGCGCCATCTCTTCATCATAATCATCTATTTTTTCTGTATTTCCTTTGCTGGAAATATCCAAAATTCGTGTAAGCGGTTCACGCAGTTCTCCCGTTATGCCGTTTAAGAACTCTTCTTTAGAAGCAAGCGCCTTCTCCGCCCTCTTCTGGCTTTTTACTGCGAACATATATAAGATAATAATGATGACAAACAAAGCAATGGAAAGAAAAGCCGTAACGATTAACTGAATATAGGAATCTCTGTACAGTTCCCAATTGCTTTCGCTGACAATCAGATACCACCCATTTCCTGATTTTGTTGCGAACAAATTATCATACAGGAAATCCGCTTTCACTCTCGCAGTGGCAACCTCACTCGTTCTTTTTGAAAGAGCCCATATTCCGGCATAATCCGGCAAGACATTTACCAGCTTTTTGCCAATCAGGGTCTCATCGGAACACCCGGCAATAATGCCTTCATCCGTAACAATTACTGCATTGTGCGAACCCGTCTCATACATCTGTGCAATATGCGCCTGTATGTTTTCCATCGTATAATCAACACCCAGAACTGTCTCCCCATCTTCCAACATTACAGACACTGTATAACAGATATTGCCCGTCATTGCATCCTGATAGGGAGCAGTCACATATGTTTTTCCGCCGCTTTTTTTAGCTCATGTATACCACACGCGCTCTGTCGTTACAAAGTCCTCCGGGATATCAAAGTCCGGTATAATCGCTAAGTCCGTATTAGCGATGAACACGTTAAATGCACCGGTCTCTCCATTAAGAAGCTCGGATTTTTTACCGTATATGAATGCTTCAAGAGAATCTTTATCATCGAGATACCCTCTTGAGGCAATGGCAAGCTCCATAGTAAGCTTCTCCGCATCATTAATCGTGCTCTCCAGCTCTCCACTGATTGTCTCAAGCTGATAGATACCTGAATCCCTCGTCTGTTGCGTCGTCTGCTGAAACACCATTCCGGTGTCCATGAAAGTGACTGCCAAAAGAAGAGAAGCAACAAGTATGATTACTCCGGCGTTTTTTCCATTTTTCATCTTTACGTCTTCTCTTTCTCATTTATCATATTTCTATTTTACGAAGAGCCGGCTGCAATCGCCGGCTCCTGCAAAATACCATACTTCCTAACACATAATTTATTACTCACACAACTGAAACTTGTCTACTAATTCTTTGAGTGAAATTGCCTGAGCAGACAATTCTTCACTGGTAGCAGAGGTTTCCTGTGCCGCAGCAGAGTTATTCTGAATCACACCACTAATCTGTTCCACGCTTGTTTCAATTTCCTTGACGGAATCTGCCTGCTTATCAGAAGCTAATCGTATATTAGCCACCGCCAAAACAAGCTTATCCATTTCATCTATCACACGTTTCAAGGCATCTGCCGTATCTTCTGCTATTTCATTGCCCTTCTGCACTTCATGAATAGATTTATCAATCAGTTCTTTTGTGCTGACAGCACTGGCTGCACTGTCCTCTGCCAGCTTTCTGATCTGATCTGCAACTACCGCAAAACCTCTGCCCGCCTCACCGGCTCTTGCTGCTTCAATCGCAGCATTCAAGGATAACAGATTGGTCTGAGATGCAATTTCCTCAATATCAATAATAATCTTTTCGATTTCTCCTGATGTTTTCCTGATACTTTCCATAGCGGAAGTAAGCTCATCCATTTTTCTCTTGCTGATCTGAGTCTGCTCGCCAATTACCTTTGCGTTATCATGAGCCTGATCGGTGGTTTTGGTGTTTTCTACCACCTGATTGGTCACTTCCATAACCGTTGCCAGCAGTTCTTCCACCACGGCCGCCTGATCAGTAGCACCCTGTGCCAGTTCCTGTGAGCTTTCCGCAAGATCATTGGAGCCGACAGCAACCTGATCTGCCGCATCATCAATATTTTTCATGGTTTTACTGAAATTTTGAATCAGAGATACCAGACCGACTAAAAGGGTCTGAAAATCACCTACATACACATCTTCATGTTCACTTCTGACATTAAAATTACCTTTACCAAATTCGCTAAGTCCATAGGACAGATCTTCCACCATCAGTTTCAGATGGGAGATCTCTTTGCGAAGGCTGTCTGCCAGACTTCCAATTTCATTTTCGCCTTCATAGGAAACTTCAACATCCAAATTTCCCTTTGTGAGTTCATCCATCGCATTTTTGATTTCCAGCAAGGGATAAAGCATTTCGTCCTTTACCATACGAAACAGCTTCGTAACAATAACAACCGCAATAATCAGCAGAATTATTCCCACTCCTGCATTCACGTACTTATTTCCAATACCAAGAGAGCCCAATATACCGCCAATCGTCAAAATAAAAAACTGTACCAGAACTACTGTAAGTATCTTCTTTAGTTTTTTTGCATAACCTTCATTGTTGTTCATTCTTTCTCCTCCTGCCGTATCCAAAAATAAAACCTATTTTCATTATAAGCATATCTTTGTAATAAGGCAATTCTTTATTTTCTGATAAATTTACAAAAATCTGCCTTTTACAAAAAATAACAGCTTACTTACCAATATTGTAAATAAGCTGCCTGTCTTAATCTGTTCCGGTTAAAAAATCTTATTTGAACTCTGTCATGCCGGCTGTTGAATCTGTCTTGCCTGAATGTATTCCTGCAAAGCACTTGCAGCCTCCTCCAGATCAAGTCCCGATGATGCAATCATCTGGTTCAGTCCTTCTAAATCCCTGTCACGTTTTTCCTTATAAAGGGCATCCAGCTCACTCTGCTCTGCTTTCAATCTGGTCTTAAGTGCCTGAATCAATTCCTCCTTTTCCGTAATCTTATCCTCTATTGCTTTTCTCTGTCCTCTTGCCATAATTTACCTCCTGAAAGATTCAATTACTATAGTATATGGACAAGGTTAGGAAAATATTCATACTTGAAAGACCTTAATATTAATTTACCCTTCCTGCTTTTTAAATCCAATTTCCAGTTCTGGATTTTTCTCCTTTAAAACAGAAAGCATTTCCTTAACTATCTTTTCTGAGGATGCTTCTACCTTAATATCTTTTCCTTCTTTGGTTATCAAAACAAGAAAATACATATCAAAATTGGCAACCCCGCAGCAGAGTCTTCCATTAACCTCCTCAATTCTAAGGTATGCCTGTTTAATATCTTTGTAGAAAAGAGAATACCATTTAAGCCCTTTCTTATATTCAATTTGCTGTTCCTGTAATTTGATTTTCTTATCTTCCATTACTTTTTTACTCCTTACAATTCATATGGTGTAATCTGATATACATAGTAATTCAGCCAGTTGGAATATAGATTATTACTGTGTGAACGCCACTGCAGATCCGGCTTTCTGGTGTCATCATCATTGGGGTAATAATTCTTAGGCTGCTGTATCGGCAAACCTTTTCCTTTATCCCGCAAGTATTCATTCTGCAAAGTATACCGGTCATACTCAGGATGCCCCATAACAAAGATCTGCTTTCCTTCCTCTGCCATGCACAAAAGCACACCTGCCTCCTCAGATTCTGCCAATACGGTCAATTCTTTACAGTTATGGATATCCTCTGAGCGCACCGCCGTATGGCGGCTGTGGGGAATCATAAAATAATCATCAAAACCTCTTACCAGCGGTATTTTCCTGTTCATTACCTTATGTCTGTAAACTCCGAAAAGCTTCTGAGGCAGCAAGACCTTTTCCAACCCAAAATGATAATATAAACCCGCCTGTGCCCCCCAACAGATATGTAATGTGGAGGTCACATGGGTCTTCGTCCATTCCATAATCTCACAGAGTTCCTTCCAGTAATCTACCTCCTCAAAGGGAATCTGCTCTACCGGTGCACCTGTAATGATCAATCCGTCATACTTCTTTGCTTTTAGTTCATCAAAGGTATTATAAAATCTGTTCAAATGCTGAATCGGTGTATTTAACGACACATGGCTGTTCATTTTCATGAAAGCAACATCAATCTGAAGCGGCGTATTGGACAGGGCTCTCAAAAGCTGCAGTTCCGTATCCTGTTTTACCGGCATCAGATTTAAAATGCAGATCTGCAAAGGACGGATATTCTGGTGCAGTGCACGGTATTCATCCATCACAAATATATTTTCATTTTCCAGAATTTCTTTTGCCGGCAAATCACTCTGTACTTTAATTGGCATAACTTTTTACTCCTTATTCCCCGAAACGCATAACAAATTCATCCTCGGAAATAATCGGCACTCCAAGTTCTTTCGCCTTTCGGTTTTTTGATGAAGTGGACTGCACATCATTATTGACAAGGAAATCTGTCTTAGACGTAACACTTCCTGTTACCTTGCCACCAGCCTTTTCCACATAGGCCTTAAACTCATCCCTGTTCCTGTAGTGATGCACATCTCCCGTAATGACAAAGGTAAGCCCCTTACACTTCCCGTCCTCTCCGGCAGAAATATCCACTTCTTCTATTGTAACCTCTTTCAGCAATGCTTTCAAGGAGGTTTGATTTTTCTCATTTCGGTACCACTCTGTAATGGAGCCTGATTTTTCCGGTCCCATTCCCTCAATATCTTCGAATCCCCGCTCCTGCTCCAATCGGTCTAAAAAGCCTTGAAAACCGCCATTTGCAATGATTTTCTTGCCTGCATCCAGCCCAATCATCGGGATACAAAGTGCATAAATAAAATTGACCGGATGAACCTGCCTGCTCTTTTCGATAGCGCGCAACATATTATCACAGGATTTTTCACCGAATCCCTCCATCTGCCTGATTACCTGCGCATGCCCGGACAGATGATAGATATCGGCAAATTCCTTAATAAATCCTTCATTCATAAACTTCAGCATCGTCTGAATGGATAAACCGTCAATATCCATACCGGATTTACTGACAAATCTGGTAAATTTCTTTACATGCTTCGCAGTGCAGTCAGGATTGGTACAATGGAGCGTCTTTGTTCTGCTTTTAGGACTGATGCGGATTTGAGTTGCCGCCCCGCACACAGGGCAGGTTGACGGCACTTCAAAACTGCCCTCTGCCTCTGTTACGGCAATACATTTGGGTATAATCTTGTTGGCTTTAATCACCTCAAGGGTACATTCCTTTCCAATGCCCAAACGTTCCATCTCACTGATATTACACAGAGATGCCCTTGAGACCGTGGTTCCCTCCAAAAGAACCGGCTGAAAAACTGCCACCGGTGAGATCGTGGACGCCGCACAGGACCATTCCACATATAAAAGTCTTGATTTTACAGACACATCCTGCCATTTAAATGCGTATCCTGCCCGTGTGGCATGGTGTCCAGTAACACTTCCCGAAGCTGCATACTCCGTATCATCAAAGCAGATTACCAGACCATCTACCGGAAGATCCATTTCTCCGCTCTCCACCTTAGCGCTCCAGCGGCTGATTGCCTCGGGAAGGGTCTGTGCATTTACCTTTTCCCTGTCCACTACCGTAAAGCCCTCATCTTCCAGGAGCTTCATCCTTTCTCCCCATGAAACAAGCTTATCTTCAAGATAAACCAAGGTAAAAGCATTGAAGTGAACGTGCCTTTCCTTTACCTTTTCGGGATCATCCAAGCTTAAAGTACCTGATGCCAGATTTCTGGGATTTGCATACTTTTCGTCATCATCTTCAATGGTATCATTAATCAGTGCAAAATCTGTATAAGAGATGGTAGCCTCCCCACGCACCACCATATGTCCCTGATATTTGATTTTTAACGGGAAACCTTTTATGGAATTCTTCAAATAGGTAATATTAGTCCCAACGGTTCCGTTTCCTCTGGTTAGAATTTTGGTCAGTCTTCCTTTGTCATAGGTAAGAACAAGGGTCAATCCGTCCAGCTTCCATGAAAGCCAGATTTCTCTGTTCTCTGCCCATTTCTGGAGTTCTGAAACCTGCTTTGTCTTAGCAAGTGACAATGCCGGGAATTCATGGGGCTCTTTTTCTCCGTTATTTTCTTCATATCCGGTATTTTGTGTGGGGCTGTCAGGGAGAATATATCCGGTTTCTGCCTCCAAAGCAGCAAGCTCATCGAACAAAGCATCCCATTCATAATTAGACATCAGTTCTTCCTTGCCATTGTAATAAGCTTCTGATGCCTCATTTAAACGTCTTACCAGTTCTTCACATTTTTTCTTATAATCTTCCATTCTGACTGCCTCCAATTTTGCAAGATTTCCTTCAGACCTGCATATTTTTCTTTCAAACCGTTAATAAATAAAGCCCGTTTTTTATCATTAATTCACGGTTTTCCCTTATTTAATCAGTCCTTTGCAAACTCATCAAGGTCAAAGTTAACGCAATATCGAAAATCTCAATATCCACAATATCTATTTCGGTCAAACACAACATTTTGTGATTTTTTAAATTTTTTCTCTCTTTTCTTTCATGCAAGAATTGTATAACACATGTAATTCATTGGTAGAAAGCTGACGGTACTGACCCGGTTTCAAATCTGCAAGTTGTATATTTACCACTCTCACACGTTTAATTGCATTTACCTGATACCCCAATTCTTTGGACATCCTTCTGATCTGCCTGTTGACTCCTTGAGTCAGGATTATTTTGAAAGTATATTTTCCAATTTGTTCAACTTTGCATGGTCTTGTGGTGATTCCAAGCTCTGTCAGTACTACTCCTGCACTCATCTTTCTGATAAAATCCTCTGTAATTTCTTTGTTTACCCTAACCACATATTCCTTTTCATGCCCGGTGCTTCCCCGCATCATCGCATCAATCAAGGCACCATCATTGGTAAGAATCATCAGACCTTCCGAATCCTTATCCAATCGTCCGGCATAAGTCACACGAACCGGAAATTTAACCACATCTGTAATCTTTTTATCTGCAAAGCGGTCCTTTTCAGTGCATGTTACCCCGATTGGCTTATAATATGCAAGAACCACTTTTTCATTTTTTCCATGCACAGGCTTTCCGTTCACAAAAATTTTCTCATTTCCGGAAACCTGCATTCCCATTTCTGCTTTTTGTCCGTTTACCGTTACCTTTCCTTCCTGAATCAAGCGATCTGCATCTCTTCTGGAGCAGATGCCGCAAGAAGCAAGATACTTATTTAACCGTTCCTTCTCCATAAATGACATACTCCCCATATTTACTTACGTCAGCCTGATGGCATTTTACAGTGATTTTTGTGCCTGTTTCCTGAAATTCCTGATTAAGAATATGTGCATGCTCCATAAAGTAAGAGGTAACGTTCCCCTTCTCATAAGGTATCAGAAATTCTGCTGTCACATAATCAGCATAAACGGTATCGAGAATCAGCTCTATCAACATATCCAGCGAGGGAGCTTCCTTGGCAGACATATAAATCCTGTTTTCCCCTACAATTTGAGGATAGGAAATCCTATCCTTACATTGGTCTGCCTTATTAAAAGCAATGATCATAGGAATTCCCCCTGCATTCAGTTCTCTTAAAGTCTGTTCGGTGGTCTTCATCTGCTCCCGGTAATGTGGATCTGAGTAATCCACTACCTGAAGGAGTAAATCTGCGTTTACCACCTCCTCCAGAGTGGAGTGAAAAGCCTTTACCAGACCATGCGGCAGCTTATGAATGAACCCAACCGTATCTGAAAGCAAAAAATCCCTGTTATTTCCCGTATTAATCCGTCTCACTGTGGTATCGAGGGTTGCAAAAAGCATATCCTTTTCAAGAACCTTCTTTTCTTCATCCTTTACATATCTGTCTATCATTGCATTCATTATAGTAGACTTTCCTGCATTGGTATAGCCTACCAGCGCCACCAGCGGCGTTCTTGCAGCCTGTCTGCGTTTGCGCTGCACCTGTCTTTCCATGGAAACCTCTTCCAGCTCCTTTGAAAGTTCTGAAATTCGGTGTTCAATTCTTCTTCTGTCCAGCTCCAGCTTCTTTTCTCCGGCGCCGCGGCTGCTCATGCTCCCGCTGGTTCCTCCTTGTCTGGTTAACGCTTCATGCATCCCTATCAGTCTGGGCAAAAGATATTTCAGTTTTGCCGACTCCACCTGAAGCTTGGCTTCTCTGGTTCTGGCACGCGTTTCAAAAATATCCAAAATCAATGTGGTTCTGTCTAAAATAGGTTTATCAAGTTCATTTTGAAGATTGCGAAGCTGAGAAGGAGTAAGTGCATCATCAAAGATAATCACATCTGCCTGCAACAGCTGTGATGCTTCCTTTACCTCCTGCACCTTACCGGTTCCGATATATAATCCTTTGTTTATGCTCTCTATTCGTTGTGTGATTACGCCTACCGGCTCCATAAAGCAGGCTTTGGCAAGACTTTTTAATTCCTCCATAGAACGCGCAAAGTCCTCGCCCTGGGTTCCATCATCCACACCTACCAATAGAACTCTTTCTCTGTCCCTATCTTCTTCGTTAAAACTTTCTTTTTCCATATTTCTCCGCCAAAATATTGTTTTGATTAATAAAGGGTTTCCAATAATTCAAAATAATTTTCAAATGTTTTCCGGCAGCACTGTGGATTCTTAATCGCAATTTTTCCTGTTTTCAACCCAATCAGCGAAAATGCCATCGCCATGCGATGGTCTTCGTAGGTCTCTACTTCCGCCTGCTGTATTTCTCCCGGAAATATTCTGATTCCGTCTTCTTCTGGCACTTCTTCGCACTGAATTCCCATGCGGCGCAGTTCTGTAAGAATTGCATGGATTCTGTCCGATTCCTGAAATCTGATATGCCCGATATTTTTGATCAAGGTCGGACTTTCTGCAAAGGGTGCCAATGCAGCAAGCGTCATGGTCTGATCCGAAAAATCTTTCATGGAAACCTCTACTCCGGGACAGGCTTTCATATTTTTCCCTGACAGCTGCACTCCATTTGGCTGCTCGGTAAGCTCACACCCCATATCTCGCAGCACTTCCAAAAACTTAATATCCCCCTGTAAGGAATCCCTATGCACATTTTCCACTATAACACTTGTTTTTAATAGTGATGCCATGGCATAAAAATAACATGCACCGGAGACATCCGGCTCTATCTGATATTCTTCCAATCCGAATGTACTGACATGTGGCACGATACAGCTTGTTCCTTCCTTTGACACGTTAATTCCAAACTGTTTCATCATAGAGAGAGTCATCTTAATATATGCACCTTCTGTCCTGTCTCCCGACATATTTACCCTAAGACCGTTCTTAAGCATTACTCCTGACATCAGCAGTGCACTTGCGAACTGGCTGCTGACTCCTGTATCAATACTAACCTCCTTAAGTTCAATGTCTTTTGACTTCATGGAAAACGGAAAATGTCCCTCTTCTCCATGAAATGTAAATTCCACACCTGCCTCTGCAAGTAAATCCAAAAGTGGCTGCATTGGACGCTTGCACATTTGCGAAGATGCAGCTAATTCATACTCTCCTCCCGCAAGGGCAAGCATTACCGTAAGAAAACGTGCTGCAGTTCCTGCACTTCTCACATTAATGGAAGCATGACTATTAGGAATGTGCCCTCCCATTCCCTGAATTTCAACGGTCTTTTCTTTTTCATCAATCTTGATTTCAAACCCCAGATTCTTAAGACTATCCAGAAAGGCTCTTGAATCATCACTGAATAAGACTCCCTTTAATCTGCACCTGCAATCAGAAAGCGCTGCCAGAAGCAACGCTCTGTTCGTGATACTCTTTGAACCCGGAACTTCTATTTGAATGTCCTTAATATTTTCAATCCTTTTTACCCGATACAAAGTATCCATAATTAAATCTCCATTTAATTTATTTATATATCATAATAACATAACAAGCGTTCCTATTACAATCAACACCAAGCCCATTGCCGCCTTTTTGGTCAGCTTTTCCTTAAATACCCAATAGGAAAAAGCAATTGTAACGAGAATACTCAATTTATCAATTGGAACCACAACACTGGCAGGGCCATCCTGCAGCGCTCTGTAATAACACAGCCATGAGCCACCTGTTGCAATGCCGGAAAGGCAGATAAAAGCCAGTTCCCGCTTATCAATCTTTCTGATTTCTTTTATGCTTCCTGTGATTCCGGCAACCACCCATGCCATAATGAGAACGACGATTGTCCTGATTGCAGTGCCTAAGTTTGACTCCACTTGTGAAATTCCGACTTTTCCAAGGATTGAAGTAAGGCTGGCAAAGAGTGCGGAAAGAGCTGCGAAGATGAACCATGAAACTCCCTGTTTCTTTTCGCCGTTATCATCGCTGTCTTTCTTCTTTTCAATCATCATCCATGTTCCAAGTCCAATTCCTGCAATACCTGCTATCTTTATTGCACTGAGAGGTTCCCCCAGAAATATGGCTGCCATGAGCATGGTAAGAACCGTGCTGGATTTATCAACCGGAACCACCTTGTTAATGTCTCCCAGCTGTAATGCCTTAAAATAACAGATCCATGAAGCCCCTGTTGCAAACCCTGACAGGATTAAAAATATCATCGTCTTAGGTGTAATCTGCAAAATGGTTGGAAAGGACCCCACAATCCCGACCATGAGCCACGCAAACACAAGTACCACAATTGTTCTTATCGCAGTTGCAAGATAAGAATTGGTTTTCTTAATTCCACATTTTGCAAGAATGGATGTGATTCCTGCAAATAAAGCCGAGGCAAATGCAAAGACTATCCACATACCTCTTCCCTCTTTCCTTTGTAAAATATCCACTATTTACTACTATAACAATTTTTTACCTTTCTGCCAATGCAAATTTAGGAAGAAGATTTACCATTCTTTATTTTTTACTGCTTTAACAGAAGCTCTGTAAGATACCAATAAAGCAGCTACACAAACCATCACGAATCCAATACAATAAATTAAAGATGGGATTTTCTCGATTGCCTCAAGATTTCCTCCTGCCATCTGCATCAGTTTAGCAAGTCCGAAAATCAAAAGCGCAATGGCAAGTGTAATCCCTATATACAGATATCTCGCCTTCTCTGCACCCAGTTTAAACATGAATGGCAGTGCAATGGCATCTGCCACAAGAAAAAGTGTTACCGATGCAAGAACTCCTGCCCATTCATCCTCCGACATGACCAAACGATCATTTGTAATTGTCATCAAAGTAATTACCAGATTAAATATCAGGCTCACAAAAACACCCGCAAAAGTGGTAATTAAAAGTAAGAGATATTTAGATTTAACCAATGTTCCTGTATTGACTGGCATAGTAAGAACATATCTGTCAAAAGAAGTATTCTCATCTACTGACATGGTGCTGACCACCAGCATGCTTCCCATCATAACCGCATAAATTGTGATAAACCCGGGTGTTTTCATAAACACCGCCCAGAGCACCATAAACGCAAATACCATAAAGTATTGCTTTCCATATCCCTTTAATGTATATAAATCCTTTAAAATAAGTCCCTTCATAATTCCTCTCTTCCTCCCATTCCTTTTTCATTTTCTTTTCCCAGAAACAAAAGCAAATCTTCTATACTTGCCTTATCAATTACCGGCTGAGTCTCCCGATCAGCACTGCATCTTTCCATGAATATTCCTTCCTGCAATGCCTGTCGGTCTCTTACCAGCACACTGGTTTCAAACTGATTTTCCTCTGCTCCGACAATTAACTCCTTTGGAATAAAAGCTGCCTGCTCCTTTGTGCACCGGACAATTCCATACTGATATAAAAGCTCATCTTTATTTTCTGCCAAAAGCAGCTTCCCCTTATGAATCAGCATGACATAGTCGGCAATCTTTTCAATATCAGATGTTATATGTGAAGAAAAGAATATGGTATGCTGCTCGTCTTCAATAAATTCGCGAAAAATATCAAGAATTTCATTTCTCACAATGGGATCAAGCCCACTTGTTGCTTCATCAAGAATAAGAAGCTTGCTGCCATGAGACAATGCAGCTGCAATAGACAGCTTCATTTTCATTCCCTTGGAAAGTTCCTTAACTTTCTTTTCAAGAGGCACTTCAAACCGCATAAGATATTTTAAGAATTTTTCTTCTTCCCATGTATGATAAATCTCTTTCATAATTTTACAAATATCCCGCACCTTCAGTTCTTTAGGGAAATTACATTCATCAAATACCACTCCCACCTGCTCTTTGTAGCTTACTTCCTGCTCTCCCTGCACTACCTTATGTCCAAGAACCTCTATCTCCCCTTCATCTATCGGCATAAGTCCTAAAAGTGCCTTGATCGTGGTACTCTTCCCTGCTCCGTTTTCTCCCACAAATCCTACAATCGTTCCCTGCGGAATTTGAAAGTTGATATGATCCAAGTAAAATCCTTCATATCTTTTGGTCAAATTTCTGACTTCTATTGCATTTTCTAATTTCATATTTCCTGTTCCTTTCTCTCTTTTTATACTTATATTTCCTGATATAGGATTGTAAGAATATCCTCTACCTCTTCCCTGCTGATACCGCTTTGCCCGGCAAGCGAAACAGCTCGTGAAAGCAATTCCTCTATCTGCTTCAGTTTTTCTTCCCTCAAAAGTCTGGTATCTGCCGCACGGACAAAGCTTCCTTTTCCAATAACAGTTGTTATAAATCCATCTCTTTCCAGATCTTCATAAGCCCTCTTTGTTGTAATCACACTGATGCGAAGCTCCTTTGCCAGTGTGCGCATGGAGGGAAGTGCATCTCCTTCCTTTAATTGTCCATTCATGATCATATTTTTGATCTGTCCCGTAATCTGTTCATAAATGGGCTTATCACTTGAATTGCTGATAATAATGTTCATATCATACTCAACTCCATCTCATTCCTCTTTGAAAATTGTTTCCTGCTTCATTATATATTGTATATATCATATATATACAATAGTGTCAATATATATTTAGAAAATGTGAAGGGCGCCTCCGATTTACCGGTTGCGCCCTTCACATATATTATACATCTGTCTGTTTATTACAATTCATTTATAAGTACAGCATTGGGATGATCTGCAAAGGTTCCTCCACAAACGTGACTGCGCCTGCTGCTTCCTGCTCCTGCCTGGTGCGAAAGCCCCAAGCTACTGTAATGCAATCCATTCCGCTGTTTGCCGCCGTTGCAATATCTACCTCCGAATCCCCCACATAGACAGCCCGCTCTCTGCTTATCCCTAATCTACGAAGCGCTTCCTGTACAGTGTCGGGGGCAGGCTTTTTACGAATCCCCTCTCTTGCACCAATTGCTACGGATGTGTAGTTTCGAAAATACCGTTCGCTCAATGCATCCACGCCCTCCTGGAGCTTATTTGACACGATTGCCATTTGAAATCCCTGTTTCTTAAGTTCCATCAAAAGCTCGGGAATTCCAGCATATAATCCGGTCTTGTCATTGCAGTGAATGCAATAATGCTCCCTAAAGGCTTCAAATATCTTCTCCCTTTCTTCTGTTCCGGTTCCTTCCGGCACTGCCAGTTCAATCAGACGCTGTACACCATTTCCAACAAAATGACGTATTTCCTCCAGTGTCCGCACAGGCATATGAAATGTCTCCAACGCATAGTTGACGCTGTTCTTAAGATCTTCTAAGGTGTTGAGTAGAGTTCCGTCCAGATCAAAAATCACTGCATCGTATTTTTTTCCTTTCATTTCCTCGTTATTCATATCTACACCCTCTTTTCCTCCAATTTTCTTCGTACAAACATAAAACATATTGCATGCGCAATTGCGGTCACTGTCCACGTTACCGGATATGAAATATATAAGGTTCGCAGTGTTCTGTCCCACTGAAAAACAGTATAAATCCACACAACCCGCAGTGCACATGCCCCAATGAGCGAAACAATCATAGGCATTACCGCATACCCTAAGCCCCTGATGCTTCCCACCAGAACATCCATGATACCGCAGATACAGTAAGTGGTACAGATAATTGCAATTCTCTGTAACCCATAAGTGATTACCTGCGGATCAGATGAATACAGACCCAAAATCTGTTTTCCAAATAATACTGCCCCATTTCCCATAACAAGACCAATGGCTGTGACAAACAAAAGACACTCTATCAGAATTTTATTGATTCTGTCATATCGTTTTCCTCCTAAATTCTGACCGGTAAAGCTTACCGCTGTCTGATGAACAGAATTCATGGAAGTGTAGACAAACCCTTCTACATTGCTTGCTGCTGTATTTCCCGCCATTGCAACAGATCCAAAAGAATTGACAGAAGACTGTATCAACACATTGGAGATGGAAAACAGCGACCCCTGTATCCCTGCCGGCAGACCAATGGCGGCAATCTTTCCAAATTTCTCCCAATCCATATGGAGCTTTTGCAGGCGGAGCTGAAAGCAGCCCTCACTGAGCATAAGACATCTTACAATCAACACTGCAGATATGCATTGCGATATTACTGTTGCCGTTGCTACCCCCGCAACCCCCATATGAAAAATAATCACAAAGCCCAAATTGAGCACTACGTTAATTACCCCCGCTATGCTTAGATAAAAAAGCGGTCTTCTGGTATCTCCGATGGCACGAAGAATGGCGCTTCCAAAATTAAAAAGCAGCATTACCGGCATCCCCAAAAAGAAAATACGCATATAGAGAACCGAATGCTCAATCACATTTTCAGGTGTGTCCATCATGCGAAGCAATGGTCTGGCAGCCACTATCCCAACCACAGCAAGCAAGATTCCTCCGATGACACTCAGCAAAATAGATGTGTGAACAGTGCTGCTGACCTCTTCCTCCCTTCTGGCGCCATAGTACCTTGCAACAAGTACATTTGCTCCTACTGACAGACCGATAAACAAATTTACCAGAAGGTTGGTCAGTGCACCTGTAGAACCCACTGCGGCAAGGGCTTCATTTCCTGCAAATTGTCCCACAACCACCACATCTGCGGCATTAAATAAAAGCTGTAAAATACCGGACAGCATTAACGGCAGGGTAAATAACAGGATTTTGCCAAACAAGGGGCCATTACACATATCAATTTCATAGGATTTATTTGCTTTCACAATTTTTTCCTTTCTGCATAAAATAGTAAAAGATCGATAATTAAGAGGTTCCTATGGCTACAGTTGTTTTAGACGCAGGGCATGGCGGCTCCGACTTTGGAGCAACCTATCTTGGACGTATGGAAAAAGATGATAATTTAAGGTTGACTCTTGCAGTTGGCCGAATTCTTGAAAATGCAGGGGTAAATGTCATATATACACGAACCGGCGATGTATACGAGTCTCCTGCTGAAAAAGCGGCAAAAGCAAATTCCTCCGGCGCTGACTATTTCATTTCCATTCACCGGAATTCCAGCCCCTATGACAATCAATACACCGGAATTGAGTCTCTGGTTTATGACAAATATGGTGCTGCCGCCAGAATGGCAGAAAATATCAATCAGCAGCTTGTCAATGTAGGCTTTGTTAATCAGGGTGTCAATGAACGCCCAAATCTGGCAGTCCTTCGTCGCACGAATATGCCTGCCGTACTGGTGGAAGCCGGTTTCATCAATACAGACAGAGACAATATGCTTTTTGACAGCCGTTTTAACGAAACCGCTCAGGCAATTGCCGACGGCATTTTGATGTCGCTTCCTCCCTCTTAGGTCTTCATTCTAAAACCTGCTGTATTGCTGTTCTTTCACAGCAGATATACAGCAGGTTTTCTCCTTTTCACACTTTCTATGCACTCACAGATTTCCTAAAGCTTTTCTTCCAGCTCCTCAAGGGATGCATATCCATAAAGGGATGCTGTGTTTGCCATAATCATTTTCGCCAGATTTTTATCTTCCCGGCACAGCCGTGCAATGAATCTGCCATATAAATCCAGCGTCTGATCCGAATAGGTGGATAACTCCCCTCTTAAATAGGTTTCATAGGAGGTATTAAACATGGTATCTTCCGATGTATGAATGCTTCTTGCATTTCCTGCCGCCTTGGGATATTCCTTTGCGAAATCCTCCATCCAATCAACCTGAATTTTTACGATTTCTTCAATGATTTCTTTTTTAACCTCAGGTATTTCCGGTAAGGAGTCCTTAATCTGCGCATATTTTAATGGCGCTGTGCTTTCCATCATCCGCCCATATTTTTCGGTAATCAAATTCCATCCTTTGTCATTGGCATTGTGAAAATCCGAAATATAGCTCTTTAACATCTCTTCTGTCCATGTATAATACTGACTCTTTCTCATAATGGAGAAGGTGTTCCAATCATCCTGACAGTCTGCCCTGCCACCCTCATTTTCTACTTTATCAAATGCCTCCCACTCCAGAGACACCAGTTCATTTACAAGCGCAGTCTTAAAGGAATCATCCCTCTTTTCTTTCTCAGGAATGCTTCTTAAAATATTGTCGGTATGGTGGTCTAAATAATTGTCCTCTCCGCTGGTAAGCCCCTGCTTTTTCATCTCTGCAATAATTAAAGCCACGATAATCTCTATGGTTTGGGGAATGCGTTCATCTCCTGTAGGTAGTTCCACCAACGCATTCAATATTTCCTGAATTTCAGTCAGAACAGTTAATCTTCCCATTCCCTTATGCATCCATTTGTAAAAAGGGGCATAAGTACGGTTAAGCAGGTACACCATTGCCATCGTATGCTTCATAAATTCCGAAAGTGCAATTGCTGCGGTAACCTTCTCTCCTCGCCCAAACATCCGGGAGTAATTGTACTGACCGGACTGTGCCATCAGCGCTGCTTCCCTTGCAATCTTTTTAATCCGAACCTCCTCGGGATAATAAGCTAAAATACCTTTACGAATTCTTGTAAATTCTCCTAAATCGTCTCTGAATACCTTACCGTTTACCGCCGTTGCAAGCCTGTAATCATCTAAAAACAGCCATTGATTCTGGGTGGTGGGCATATCCTTAATCCCAATCAGACTTTCATAAAAATCTCCGATGCGGAATACTCCCACTCTCTTCTGTGCTTTCAGTGTTGTAAAACGAGTAATCCCCATATAAGTGGAAGGAAGCTTATCATAAGCGTTTTGTAGTGCCTGCCCAATCTCATCATATACGGAATCAGTAAGCCACAGACAAAAACCCGGCCCAAAATCATGATCTCTGGATACCTGATCATCAAATCCAAAACACTCAGAGCCTTCCCCCACCAATCCCACAGCGATCATCTGCTCATATTCAGGAAACTGCTCATGTATCATGGGCTTTCCGAACTCCTCATAAAAGGCCTCACATAATTCCATTCCGTTTTTAAACTGCCTATTCTTTACCGGTAAATTCTGCAGCTTCTCTGTCACTGCGTTTAAGTTCTGCAAAGTAATTTCATAAGCCTTGTTTTTTCCAACATTTCGTTCAATCTCATGCAGCGCCAGCTTATAATAACGTGCTGACTCTTCCAGATTGCCCGCAAGATACTGGGCTTCTCCCATTGCGGATAAGGCACCGCTATAATGATAATCACGGTCTTCATCCATCTCAAAAATAGAGAAAGCTTTCTTTAAATTCTCAATTGCCTCCTGATATCTGCCAAGCTTAAGCTGTGATGCCGCCAGATTCGTATAAGTGACTGCAACTTCTATTCTGGCTCCTTCATACATGGATGCAATACCAAGTGCCCGTTCCAGACAATCACAGGCACTTTCATAATCTCCCATTTCCTGAAACAAAAGGCTCATATTGTTATAGAGACTTGCATACCTGAAATCCGTCTGTGCCAGATTTTTCTCATAGATACCTCTGACCTCCTGATAATAGGTCATAGACTCACGTAACAGCCCTGCTGCCCTACATGCATTGGCTACATTCAAAAGCGTAGTTGCGTAGGCAACCGTTCCTTTCAGCCCCAGTTCATCCATCAACAAAAGGACTTGTCTGCATGCCGCTATGGATTTATCAAATTCTCCGGTCTCCCGATAATGTCCAATAATTTCGTTTAACAGCGTAATCAGTGAGCCTGTATCGCCCTCTGCTGCCGCTTCATCAATTTTTCCCAGTAAAAAATCCTCTACCTGTGCAACCTTGTGCTGGGCAAAAAGCCCATCCAGTTGTTTCAAAACCTGCTCAATATTCATATCTCATGCCTCCATTTTAAGTCTGAAACTCACTGTCTTCTCTCTTCAATCCCCATACATACTACAAGCTGTTCCGACAGTACTGCCGCTTAAATATGATTATACTGCTTTCAGCATATTTTTCAAGCGTTACCCCAGGAAGCCCTTAGAACATTTTAGTGTATCAACCCCTACCAGTGCTGTCAAAAAAGACAGAACTCTCTATGTTGCAAGAGAAATTCTGTCTTCCTGTTCGATTTCCGCGCTATTTAAGCAGCTGCCCTTATGCTGCATCAGCTTTCCTGTGCCGGGATCTGCTTATCCGTTTCTAAAATATGATGTACCAGCCAGTCTGTTAAATATTTTAAAATATTATCAACCACAGCATCCTGATTTTCAAATTCACTATCAATTTCGTCAAGGTTCTGTTCTTCAAGCCAATCAATGAAGGCCTGATGCTGAACTTTTTGAGTAAACAGTTTTTTGTAACCGATTGACTGCATATACTCTTCCTCATGAGCAAAATGCATCCGAGTATAATCCTTCAACTCTTCAAGCAAAGCCTTAATCTGATCATATTTATCGGAAATGAACTCTTCGTTTTTCAGCTGATAGGTCTGCTCCGCAATCTCAAACAGTCTTCTATGCTCATTATCAATAAATTCGATTCCAGTCAAATATTCGTTCTTCATCTCATACATAACATACACCCCTTTGGTATTTTTGTTTTATTATAACACCAATAAAAAACAGGGTAAAGACTCAACTTACTAAACGCTTCTTAACCTTTGCCGCTTTCTTGTAAACAGCAAGCTTGTTGATGACTTCATCATAAGTTCCAAATGCTTCGTTTTCATTGGTAAGCGATACACCTGTTACCGAAACCAACGGGAACACTTCAACCTCTCCGTGACGATTGCATGCTGTAATACAGTTTTTCCTTCGGTCTTCTATACTGTAAAGTTTATGCGCCTTTTCCTCAAAAGCCCTTCTGACTGACTCTGTGAAATCAGGCGCAGGTTTTCCCCTATATACCATTACGAAATCATCTCCCCCAATATGCCCAACGAATTGCTTATTTCCTGCTTTTTGTTTTAAAATGTCCGACAAAATACAGATAACCTCGTCCCCTTTTTCAAACCCATAAACATCATTAAAAGCTTTAAAATTGTCAAGATCAAAATAAAAAATTGTGCACGGATTTCCGTCTTCCACACATGCTCTGATTTCCTCCTCAATCACGATATTCCCCGGAAGTCCGGTAAGGGGATTAGAGGATTTTGCCAGATCCACATCAATTTCCATAGATTTCTTTAAAATGTCCTGCACGGTAACGATACCCAAGTACTTTCCATCCTCACACACCACAATAAAGTCGTACAGGCTGTCATTTTCACGCTCCATTGCAATTTTAGCCACACTGCTGATAGAATCTGTCCCCTCTACCTGAAGGAAATTCTTATCTGCAAGCTCCACAATTTCCCTGTTGTGGTGGAGCGCAAAGCCATATCTGCCACCCATCTGTCGCAGGAGTTTTTCCCTTGTGAGGACACCAAGAACCCTGCCATTCTCCACAATACAGATGCCATTTGCCTCTGTGTTCTTTTCCATATAGGAAAGCACATTTTCCATCTTAATATCCGGCGGCACAGTCAGAGCTGATATTGCGATGTTCTTTACATAATAACGCTTTACCCCCAGATAATTCGAAGTGGTTTTCTTACTATTGTTCTCCAGAATTATCTGATATGCCTCATCAATGCATGGACGCAGCTCCTTTTCCGGTCTGGCAAGATAAAAGCCCTGCCCGTACTGCACTCCCAATTTGATTAGAGTTTCCAATTCCTTCTTCGTTTCTATTCCCTCTGCAATTAGCGGAATACCACTGTGCTCAGAGAACTCCACCATGCCTTTTATCATAGCGTATTTGGTGGGACTGATATGTACCTCGCGCACAAGACTGATGTCAAGCTTGACAAACTGAGGGAACAATGTACAGATACGCTTCAATCCGGAATAGCCTGTCCCCAGATCGTCAATAGCAATCATATAATCCTGTTCCTTGTAGTGATTGATTGTCTCAATAAAACTTTCTTCTCTTTCAATCCTCTCCCTCTCCGTAATCTCGAATACAATCTTTTCTGTATCAATCCCATATCTGCTTGTATATTGTCTGGTAAATCCTGCTTTAAACATTTCACTGTGGAGCACCCTAGGGCTAACGTTAATAAAAAGCTTTGCTTTCGATTCGTCAAAGCATTCCTTCTGCTCATATACACCTTTTAGAATTGCACGCCGGCACACCTGCTCGAGTTGCCAAATCAACTCGTTCTTTTCCGCACATCGAAACATTTCTTCTACATTATCAAACAATCCCTTCTCACTTACACGGCTCAATGCCTCATATCCGAATACCCCGCCATCCCTTAGCGATACAATCGGCTGAAACACCGGGGTAATTAATTTCTTTTCTATTACTTTCTCAAGTTTATCCATAGATGAAGGCTGCTCAATCTCATTCATGATATATACAGCTCCTTTCCGTTTTACCAGCTATATTTATCAAAAGCATAGTATATTTATTTTCTTCAAACCATCCGGCTTATGTAAAAAAGTGTAAAATCCATGTAAATATTCCGCTTTTTTCAAACACTCATACAAAATTTCTTTTTTTCTTGCCAAGAAATGATATAATACTCTCATATCAATCTGAAAGGAGCTTCATTATGGAAATTTCCAATGCAATTAAATATGTAGGGGTTAATGACCACAACATTGACTTATTTGAAGGACAGTACATCGTTGAAAACGGCATGGCCTATAATTCTTATGTTATTCTGGATGAAAAAACTGCCGTACTTGACACTGTGGATATTGGTTTTACAGGAGAATGGTTAAGTAATCTTAAGACGGTTTTGGGGAGCCGCCAGCCTGACTATCTGATTGTTCAGCATATGGAGCCGGATCATTCTGCAAGTATCGCTTCATTTACAGAAGCTTACCCTGATACTATCATTGTTGCTTCTGCAACCGCCTTTAATATGATGAAACAGTTTTTTGGCGCCGATCTTTCTTCTGAAAGGTTGGTTATCAAAGATGGGGACACCCTCTCTTTAGGCAGTCACACCCTGACCTTCCTTGCCGCGCCAATGGTTCACTGGCCTGAAGTTATGGTTACATATGACATTCTTGATAAGGTACTCTTCTCCGCAGATGCTTTCGGAAAATTCGGTGCGCTGGATGTGGATGAGGACTGGGCATGTGAAGCCCGCCGCTACTATATCGGCATTGTTGGAAAATACGGAATGCAGGTACAGAACCTTTTAAAGAAAGTCTCTGCCTTGGATATTCAGACAATCTGTCCCCTTCACGGTCCTATTTTAAAAGAAAATCTTGGTTACTATTTAAATCTCTACCAGATTTGGTCTTCCTACAGTGTTGAGACCGAGGGTGTTTTCATTGCCTACACATCGGTTTACGGTCATACGAAAAAGGCGGCTGAACTGCTTGCAGATAAGCTCCGTACAATGGGCTGCCCCAAGGTTTCAATTGCAGACCTCGCAAGAGAAGATATGGCAGAATGTGTAGAAGATGCTTTCCGTTATGGAAATATTGTACTTGCCACCACTACCTATAATGCAGGCATTTTCCCCTTTATGAGAGAATTTATCAATCATCTGACAGAGCGGAATTTCCAGAACAGAACTGTTGCATTTATTGAAAACGGAAGCTGGGCGCCTACCGCTATTAAAACCATGAAGGCACTGTTAGAGCCCTGCAAGAACCTTACTTATATTGAGAATGAGGTGCATATTAAATCTGCTTTGAATGAAGAAAGTCTGGCGCAGCTTGAAGAATTGGCTGCAGAGCTTGGCAAGGAATGGTGTTCCTAGATTTTTGATTGTCAAAAGGCATTCGGGTCATTGATAAGATACCCGAATGCCTTTATTTTTTATTTCATATTTATTATATGTTTAAACTTCCCACTATTGGGATTCTGGCAGGGACTTTCTTTTGCCAGTTCAATGTTCACATGAAAAATACCCTGGTTTTGCAGGAAATCTGCCAGCCGTTTTTTGGCTGTTTCGAAAGCTTCCACCTTGTCTATATCATCTTTAGGCTCTATGCGAAGCATAACCTTATTTTCCGGATACACCAGCATCTGAAACCGACGCAAGTCATGTACTTCCTTTAAAACAGCATAAACAGCTAATGGTGCAACCTTTATTTCTCTGCCTTCTTCCGAAAAGGTGGTCACATCATCCGTTCTACCCTCCAGCTCTATCCATGGGGAAGGATTCCCACAAGGACATTTTTCATGGTGCATGATCACACGGTCTGTCACCTCATAGCGAATGAAGGGCTGGGTATAATTATAAAGGTTCGTCAAAAGCACCTTATCCGACTGCACACCATCCGGTACCGGTCTTCCCTGTTCATCCACCGGCTCCAGGATCAGCCAGTCATCGTTTAGATGAAAATGCTTTTGTCTGCATTCGCAGGCAACCACTCCACCCTCGGTACAGGAATAGGAAGTCTGCACATAGCAGTGAAAAGTTTCTGCAAGGCTCTGTCTTAAGGAGTCGGACAGATATTCTCCACCTGTCATAATAATTACCGGAGAAATTCGAAGCCGTCCTTCCCGTGCCTCCTCAATCAACAATTCCAGATTGGAAGGGTAGCCGCCCAGCATCGCCGGTTGAAATTCATTTAGTTGGCGGACAATTTGCTCAATCGGGTAGAGTGCGCTTGAAACTGCCATCTGTCGTTTCTTCCATGGCATCTTAAGCAGTCGTGAACGAATGCTGCTGTTTCCCAGATAGAAGCCTTCATCTGCAAACACACCGATGCTTTTGCCTCCGCGCTTCATAAAAGCCCGCAGATCTTCCTTCCTCGCATAACTGCGGCATGCACTGATTCCCCCCATTACGTTGTTTGTCGTGTCATCACAGATAGTAACCAGCGGATTTCCTGTGGAACCGGAGGTGGTAAAGACCATGTATTTATTCTTGATCTTCCGTCCAATGTTGCCGGTATCTTCCATAAACTTTTCTACTTCTTCAAGGGTAAGATTACCGTCTGTAATCCAGTCATTCCAGTTCTCCATCAGTTCACGCTTGTTTACCATCGGCAAGTCTTCCAGCTTAAAATCCTCCGACAGATTTTGATACAGACCTGCATAATAGGGGCTGTTTTCTCTCGCCCACTCTACAATTTCTTTCAGCCGTTCTCTTTGAAGCGCCTTACGCTCTTCTTCTCCCAGCTTTTCATAATCCCGGCAAAGCTTCATTGCCTTAAAGATGCCTGTTTTCTTCATCCCCATACTTTTC
>JAQXYZ010000052.1 GCA_029226935.1 Bacillota bacterium
TTGAACAGAATCAAATGATGTTCCCGGTTTTGTCCCACGCTTAACTTACTACATGAATATCAAACCATTTATGAGTGGTTTTTATTATTGGCTTTACGTAATTTTATTTACAAAAACAGGCAAATGAGGTTCTCATTTGCCTGTTTCTATCTTATATATTCATTAAGTCGTATTATTTTGCAGCGATTTCAGCTTTCAGCTTTTCTGTCAAAGCAGGCAGAATCTTGTTCAAATCACCAACAATACCATAATCAGCTACATCGAAAATAGGAGCTGTTTCATCTTTATTGATAGCAATGATGATATCAGATTCTTCCATACCTGCTACATGCTGAATTGCTCCTGAAATACCGATTGCAAAGTATACATTAGGACGAACTGTCTTACCAGTCTGACCAACCTGTAAATCCTTAGGTTTCCAACCTGCATCTACTACTGCACGGGAGCAGCTTACTGTACCGCCAAGAACCTCTGCAAGGTCCTCAAGCAGCTTGAAGTTCTCAGGAGAACCTACACCACGTCCACCGGATACTAAAATCTTAGCGTCCATGATATCAGCTACATCAGAAACTGCCTTAACAACTTTTAAGATTTCAACATACTTGTTGTCAGGTGTAAATCCAGGATTGTAATCAATTACCTCTGCCTTTCTGCCGGCTTCCTTAGGTGCTTTCTGCATAACACCGGGACGAACGGTAGCCATCTGAGGACGGAAATCAGGGCAGGCAATGGTAGCGATTGTATTACCGCCAAACGCAGGACGGGTCATAAGAAGCTGATTGTGAAGCTGTTCCTTTCCCGGAATTGGATTAATCGGGAAATCACCAATTTCAAGCTGTGTACAGTCTGCTGTTAAACCTGTATGGATTCTTGCTGATACTCTGGGACCAAGGTCACGTCCAATTGCTGTAGCACCTACTAAGAAGATTTCAGGTTTGAATTCATTGATTACAGATGCCAGTGCATGTGCATAAGGCTCTGTTCTGTATTCCTTTAATTCAGGGTCATCTACAACGATAACCTTATCAGCACCATATTCAGCCAACTCATCAGCCAGTCCCTTTACGCCACTACCAACTAATACTGCTGTTACTTCTGTGCCTAAATCTTTGGCAAGATCCTTTCCTTTGCCAATCAGTTCTAAAGCGATTCCGCTAATTGCGTTATCAACCTGCTGAGCGAAGACAAATACGCCCTTATAATCTTGAATATTCATTTTGAACCTCCATATTTTTCCTAATTGAAGTAAACTCTAAAACCTTTGGGTCTTAATTAGATAACATGTTTTACTTTCAGCTTATCAATGATGTAGTCAACGGATTCTGCTGCGTCCAGAGTAACCTTTTCACCGGCACCCTTTCTTACCTTATCAGATGCTTTTGCAATCTGTGTAGGTGAACCCTTAAGACCAAGGTTTGAGTCCTCTACATCCTTCAGATCTGCTCTGCCCCATACGGTAATATCTGCTTTGTAAGCATCAAAAATTCCGCCAGGAGTCATATAACGAGGCTCGTTTAATTCAGCAAGTGCTGTAATTAAGCAAGGCATTTTAGCCTTTAATACATGGTATCTGTCATCAAACTGACGCTCTACAATTACGCTGTCGCCTTCAATTTCAATCTTCTGTGCATAGGAAATTACCGGAATTCCCAAATGTTCGGAAATCTGAGGTCCAACCTGTGCAGTATCACCATCAATTGCCTGACGACCTGTAATAATAAGATCGTATTCCAAGTTACGGATTGCTCCGGCAAGAGTCTGGGAGGTCGCCCATGTATCAGCACCGCCAAGTACTCTGTCGGTTACCAAAATTCCCTTATCCGCACCCATTGCCATAGCTTCACGAAGAACTTCTTCTGCCTTGGGAAGTCCCATGGTTACTACAGTTACTTCTGCGCCATACTGATCTTTTAATCTAAGTGCTGCTTCCAAACCTGCCTTATCATCAGGATTCATGATTGTGAGCATTGCACCTCTGTCAAGTGTACCATCGGGATTGAACTTAACGCCACCCTTGGTATCAGGTACCTGTTTAACACAAACAACGATTTTCATTGTATTATCTCTCCTTATTTATTCATATTAATGTATTGGACACTATCGGTTCTAATAAGCCGGCACTCGAAAACGTTTCGCATTTTCAAACCGTCTTACTTAAGCAATGAACCGGAGATGACCATTCTCTGTACTTCGGATGTACCTTCGTAGATTTCTGTAATCTTAGCATCTCTCATCATGCGTTCTACATCGTATTCTCTGATGTAGCCATAACCGCCGTGAAGCTGAACAGCCTTGGTTGTTACTTCCATAGCAACTTCTGCTGCATATAACTTAGCCATAGCTGCCTCTACAGAGTAAACCTTCTGTGTTGCTTTAGCCATAGCTGCTCTGTAAACCATCATCTGAGCTGCCTGAACCTTGGTAGCCATATCAGCTAACTGGAACTGTGTATTCTGGAATGCACCGATTGCTCTGCCGAACTGCTTTCTCTCCTTTACATATTCAATAGTTCTGTCCAATGCACCTTCTGCAATACCAAGTGCCTGAGCTGCGATACCGATACGTCCGCCATCCAGTGTGTGCATAGCGATACCGAATCCCTTGCCTTCCTGTCCCAACAGGTTTTCCTTCGGGATGCGGCAATCTGTAAAGATTAATTCATATGTGGATGATCCACGAATCCCCATCTTCTTTTCTTTTGTACCGAAAGTAAATCCAGGGGTTCCTTTTTCTACGATAAATGCAGAAATCATCTTTTTGCTTCTGCCCTTTGCATCTGTTACAACACTTGTTACAGCGAAGATAACGTAAATATCTGCTTCCTTACCGTTTGTAATGAAAATTTTGGAACCATTCAGCACCCATTCATCACCATCTAAAACAGCCTTGGTCTGCTGTCCCTGTGCATCTGTTCCTGCACCAGGCTCAGTCAAGCCGAAAGCACCTAACTTCTCACCTTTTGCAAGGGGGACTAAGTATTTCTGCTTCTGCTCTTCTGTACCATATGTCTGGATAGGGTCACAGCAAAGAGAGGTATGCGCGGAAACGATAACACCTGTAGTACCACAAACCTTTGAAAGTTCTTCTACACACATAGCATAGGTGAGGGGATCACAACCCTGTCCACCATATTCCTTGGGAACCGGAATTCCAAGGAAACCTGCTTTTGCCATCTTCTCAACAGTTCCTCTGGGGAAAACTTCTGTCTCATCAACTTCCTGTGCCAGAGGCTTTACTTCTTTTTCTGCAAACTCTTTAAAAAGAGTTCTTGCCATTTCATGTTGTTTAGTTAACATAAAATCCATGTTTTTGATTCCTCCATTAATTATGATAAATTGTATTTTGCTTGCTATAGAACTTTGACCTACTGAGCATCAACAGGGGTTTTAGTTCTGTCTGCATTGTACACATAGAATCCCTTGCCGCTCTTAACGCCAAGATTACCGCCACGAACCATCTTACGAAGCAGAGGACATGCACGGTACTTGCTGTCACCAGTCTCATTGTAAAGAACATCCATAATAGCAAGGCAGATATCCAGACCGATGAAATCTCCCAGTTCCAAAGGACCCATGGGATGATTTGCTCCAAGCTTCATAGCGGCATCAATACCTGCGATATCAGAAACACCTTCCATTTTGATGAAAGCTGCTTCGTTAATCATAGGGATCAGAATACGATTTACAACAAAACCTGCTGCTTCATTAACCTGAACGGGAGTCTTTCCGATTTCTTCAGAAATTTTCTTAATTGTATCAACGGTTTCTGCCGGAGTATTCACACCTGCAATTACTTCAACCAGCTTCATACGGTCTGCAGGATTAAAGAAATGCATACCAATCATAGGACGGTTTAAGCCATTTCCAATTTCTGTAATGGAAAGGCTGGATGTGTTGGACGCAAACACACACTCAGGCTTTGCAATTTTATCCAACTCTGCAAATGTAGTTTTCTTTACTTCCATATTTTCAAATGCTGCTTCAACAATTAAGTCGCAGTCTGCACAGAGATTCTCTTTCAGTCCCGGTGTAATTTTTGCAAGGATTGCGTCTACTGCTTCCTGTGTCATCTTTCCTTTTTCAACAAGCTTTGCATAACCCTTTTCAATTTTGGCTTTTCCGCCTTCAGCCCACTCCTGCTTGATATCGCAGAGTGCAACCTCATATCCGTCGACCTGAGCAAATGCCTTTGCAATGCCCTGTCCCATGGTACCTGCACCAATAACGCCTACTTTCATTTTTATATCCTCCTAAATTTCTATTGGTTTTATATTTCACCACCTTTCGGCAGTGTTGAAATCATGTTCTATTTAGCAGTTCTTAAAAGGCTCTTTTACCTTTTCCTTGTTCTTGTCAAGGAAGAATGCCATACCATACTTCTGATCCTCTGTTTCAAAGCAGTCACCAAAAAGCTTCTCTTCAATCACGATTGCCTGATCCATATCAACGTCAAGACCTTCATTAATTGCTTTCTTACAGTTACGTACTGCAATAGGAGCATTCTTTGCGATACTTGCTGCCATCTTTTCTGCTGCAGGCATTAATTCTTCCTGAGTATAAACTGCATTTACAAGACCGATTCTTAACGCTTCGTCAGCCTTAATGTTTCTTGCTGTATAAATCATCTGCTTCGCCATTCCGGCTCCAACCAGACGGGCAAGTCTCTGTGTTCCACCAAATCCGGGTGTAATGCCAAGACCAACCTCTGGCTGTCCGAACACAGCATTGTCAGAGCAGATTCTGATATCACAACTCATGGAAATTTCACAGCCGCCGCCAAGCGCAAAACCATTAACAGCTGCAATTACGGGAATTGGGAATGTTTCCAGTTTGCGGAATACATCATTTCCCTTCTTTCCGAAAGCTTCACCCTCTGCTTTTGTCAGTGTGCTCATTTCACCAATATCTGCACCTGCTACGAAGGACTTCTGTCCTGCACCTGTTAAAATCAGGCATCTTACTTCATCAAGATTTACCTCATCAAGAGTCTTGTCCAGTTCTTCAAGAACTGTTGAGTTTAAAGCATTTAATGCCTTTTCACGGCTGATGGTAATAATGCCGTATGCGCCTTTTTGTTCGTATACGATAAATTCCATTTTCGTAACTCCTTTTCTTTTTATTCTATGTCTGTTATGTGCTCAAGAATGGCTTGTCAAAGCCATTCTTCTTACACGAAACTTAGAACTTCTCAGGCAGCGTTTTCAGCTGCCCTAGAAGTTCCTTTCGTGTTAGTCTTCAATTTTAACGATTGTGGAACATCCCATACCACCACCAATACACAGAGTTGCAAGACCGGTCTTAGCGCCTTTAGCCTGCATCTCGTGAAGCAGTGTAACCAGAATACGACATCCTGAAGCACCAACCGGATGTCCAAGTGCAATAGCACCACCGTTAGGATTGAGCTGCTTCTCAACATCGATTCCGAGATCCTTGCCCACTGCAACAGACTGTGCAGCAAAAGCTTCGTTTGCTTCAATAATATCAAAATCTTCAATCTTCATGCCTGTCTTAGCCATAACCTTCTTTGTAGAAGCAACAGGACCGATACCCATAACCTCAGGTCTAACACCTGCAAGCGCTCCTGCTACGAAAGTAGCCATGGGCTTAACACCTAATTCTTTTGCTTTTTCTTCACTCATTACAACGATTGCAGCAGCACCGTCATTGATGCCTGATGCATTGCCTGCTGTAACAAATCCGTCAGGATTAATAGGACGAAGTTTAGCAAGACCTTCAATGGTAGAACCTGCACGAGGACCTTCATCCACCTTGAATTCAACCATTTCCTTTTTCTTCTTAACCATAACAGGTACGATTTCTGCATCAAAAGCACCTGCCTTCTGAGCAGCTTCTGCCTTCTGCTGGCTCTTCAATGCGAACTCATCGAGTTCTTCTCTTGTAAGTCCCCACTCTCTACAGATATTGTCTGCAGTTGTAATCATATGATAATCATTAAATGCATCCCAAAGAGCATCTTTAATCATGGTATCAACTAAAACACCATTGTTCATTCTATATCCAAAACGTGCCTGAGGAACTGCATAAGGAGCCATGGACATATTTTCCATACCACCTGCAACTACGATGTCTGCATCTCCTGCCATAATCATCTGTGCTGCCTGGTTTACACAGTTAAGACCGGAACCACAAACAACGTTCATGGTAACAGCAGGTACTTCAATCGGGAGTCCTGCTTTGATAGAAGCCTGACGGGCAACATTCTGTCCCTGTCCTGCCTGAATAACACATCCCATATAAACCTGATCTACAGCTTCAGGAGCTACACCTGCTCTGTTTAAAGCTTCTTTAATTACGATTGCACCAAGTTCTGCTGCGGGTACTGTGCTTAAGGAACCACCCATAGTTCCGATTGCTGTACGACATGCACCGGCTAAAACTACTTTCTTTGCCATTATTTCTTTCCTCCGTTTGATTATAAACTTATATTTTTTAGTGATTGCAATGATTGTTAATTTTTTGTCATTGCCAACGAATTTATTATATCATAGGGTATTTATTTTTGCAATCCATTACGTCTTCTATTTGTGAAAAAAGGTTGTCTTAACTATGAATTTTTTAAATATTCAGCTCCTTAAAAAGCACTTTCCTATATTCGGCATCTTGGGCAGCCTTTAACAAATCTTCATTACGTGACTGCTCTGATAACAGGATAATCAGTTTACTCATTCGTTCGCTTCCTTCTTCCCTTCCTTCTTCCCTTCCTTCTTCACGTTCATCTTCAATCCACTCACGTAATCCCTGACACATATTTACTTTCCCGCCTTTCTTATGCTTTTCTTTCCATTTAAACATCTTTTCATCCCCCACATAGGCTGTGACCATATCACAGGCATCCTCATCAAGGAACTGATAGGATGCATCTGTTTCTATCAGTTCTTTCAACTTTTTCTTATCTTTAGAAAAACGGATAAAGTCAAACACCTGCCTCACATCCGTTTTAAATACAGAAGTGTCTTTTAATTTACGCACCTCAATAACGTGCACCTGATAATTGGATATCTTATCCCGTAAACATTCTGGGATATCTCCGAAATTCAGAATTCCATGTATATCCTTTGCCCCATTCCAGTCCTCTTCTCCATAATAAAGCACAAATGTCACAGTAGGAAACAATCTGCTGTCCTTTCGGAAACCATACAAATATTCCCCTGATGACAGTCCATCAGCTGCCTTTCTAACCTGCTTTCTGATAATTGAAGCCTGTCGCTCATATTCTCCTGCGTCATAGCACATAATGCGCAGAGGCATGGAATAATCGATTTCTTCCTGATTTTCAATGCCTACAATGGCAAAATTGATGCCAAAGGGTGTTTTCCTTACCAGATCCCGGTACAAGGGTTTTCTGCTTCTATCTCGTTTACCCGACTTATATCTTGTCATCCCTCTGACAGACACCCTGGTATCAAGTTCCTGTAAGTCTTTTCCCCGCACAAAAGGCATACCATCACATCCGATACCGTTGATAATGTCCGCATACCGCTCATTGTCAGAAAAGAAAGCATTACATCTCAAATCTTTTTCCATTCTCATCCTCCTTATATCGCAGGAGCATTTCTAAAACCTCCTGCTCTTTTTAATTAAATTGGGTAATAAAAGCATAGATTTCTTGAAATGTCTGGACTTCTGCCTAGAGACGATGTCGCCTGAAAACATTCCTCTTATAATAGGCAGAAAGAAAAGAAAGCTTACACGTGCTACAATAGCCACGCTTTCAGAAAAATGATTTATGCTTTGATATGATATTATCATACTAAATAACGATATGCAAGTTTTTTATTACACTATACCATTGTTGCCTCCAACAAAAAAAGAAGCGGTGCAGTTCATAGCTCCTCCATAAGAAAAGAGATATGACCACCGCCTCAAAATTCACTTATTTATTTTGTTCCTGCAAAACAAAATCTCTCTTATTTTAAATCTTTATAAATTAATGCAAATGCATAAAAGGTATTTGTCTCAAACGTGATTGTATCCATTTTTTTATCCAGATCATTCAAAACAACTGGCAGTCCTTTTTGTGTAACACAAATCATTTTGTATTCTCTGCTATTCTTCTGTAATGCCTTCGGTATATCCAAAGTAATTTTAGCTTTGCTATCCATTTTATAGACATCCTTGCCTGCCGGAAGTATATTGTAAGTTCTTCCAATTGTATAATCCCCGAGTACCGCTTCAAAGGAGTCAAAGCAAAGCTTTCCATGCATAGCATTTATCACTGTAACCGGATAAGCATTCTTTGCATCGGTGATATAATTAACTGTCTCCTTCCCAAGCACAGAATATCTCTTAATTTCATCCGGTGTCGATGGCTGCCACACTGGAACTGTAAGATTCATAGTTGTTCCATTATCATTTGAAATATCTGATGAACTACCAGAAGTGCTACTTGAAGTTTCCGAATCAGAAGTCTCAATCTGAGCTTCTTTTTCCCCAAATACAAAATTGCTAAAATGTGTTACTGTAAAAGAAATTGTTCCGTCAGAATTTCTGCGAACCGGAAGCGTTTCATAAGTTCCATCATCATTGTAATGTAAAACGGTCAAAAAACTAACGTTAATTTCTTTCGGAGCTGGCATTGTTACTGTAACAGGAACAGCAAGTGACACACCTTTACCAATACCTGCACCTTCCAATTCAAGATTCAACACAATTGCTTTTTTAAATCGACTTGCTGTAATTAATTCCTTCTGCGTTCCTTCACTGGGCCTAGACATATTAAAAATTACTCTTCCGCTTTCTGTCGCATTTAATGCTGCCCCCAGAAGCTTAACTGATGAGGTATCAATACCCATATCTTCACTTGAACTAACAGAAGTTTCTAATCCCAAAGCCTCTTTATATTTATCTTCCAAAGTCTGTATTCTGCCCTGCGTTGCCGTATCTGTCTGCATGGCCACTCTTAATTCGGACTTTGCCGTTGTACCATCAAATGCTTTCTTTACTGCATCTACAGCTGCCTTAACTCCTTCGTTGGTATCAGCATCACTAATTGCTTCATCTAATTTATCATTAACCGAATCTTTTACAGCTACGCTATTAAATGCAATATAATCCGAGTATTCACTGTGTGCATACATTTCAATATTGGAACTTATGGCTTTAACTCTAACATAATATTCATACCCTGCTGCCATCTTGTCCGAATAATCTGCGCTGTTTTTTCTTCCTGACAAGCCCCATACCTGACGATATCCTGATGGATTGTTTGCATCGGCACAATACAAATAGCTTCGATACATATCTGCGCGTTCATCCGCCTCCCATGAAACAATTCCCGCGCTACTCCATGAAATATTCTTAATTTCTGAAATCTGCAAAGTCGGTTTTATATAATCAAAAGCCGGGCTTTCCTCAGATACACACCCTGAAGACAGATCATAATCCTGCTCTACTCCATATGCAAATGTTTCTACCTTAAACGTGTATGTTCCTGTTTCTTCAATATTCTCATAGCATGGTAATGTTACATCCCCTGTTCCAGAATGATTTATCGTCCATATACCTTTTCCTTGTCCATCCTTAAACCAATGTACTACAAATGACACAGTTCCTTCGTTTGAATCGTAAAAGATAATTTTTCCCGGTGTTTCATCGCTCCACCTCAAATTGGTTGCTGCCTGAACTGCTTCATTTTCGGATGCATCCACGGACAGGAGTGCCCTTCCAACATTCTCAACCTTTTCTTCTATAACTTCACTTTTCTCAATTTTACTTGTTTCTTTTTCCTCTTTCTTTTCTTCCGATAAGATATTCTCCTCAGTTGTATTTTGTTTTGTCTCTGTCTTTTCGCCTATAGGCATCTCCTGCCTAAAGGTTTCCTCTTTATTGGATATTGCTTCTGTCGTTAGATCATTCTCTTTAGCTGAAACTTCGGAAGCATTCGCCAAAATTACCCCTTTCTGACTAACCAGAAATAAGATTGCACATAATATTATAGTTATTTGTTTCAATCGTGTTTTCATAAATTTTGCTTCTCCCTTGGTTGAAATTAGCGCTTTTTTATTTTTTAATTTTTTTAGTTTTCATCCTTCGGAGGATCAATATAACACCCCAGTTTATTTATTTCATTTTATTGAAAACTATTTTAATTCTTCTATAACCGAAAGATACTCTTCTAGATTATGGCCTTTCGTAAAGCTAATGTTAATAAGATGCATTGTATCATCCGAGGCAAAACTCCATTCTTGTAATGATAATCGTTCGCTAGAAACTCCTTTTCCCCCAAATGAATACTTGCCTATATTTTTTTCAATTGTTTCGTCTATTATCGACCAATCACTGTTTTCTTTTTCTTCAAAATCTTTCGTCCATTGATTAATTCTATCCTGAGCGCTTTCTTCATTATCGAAGAAAATATCGTGACCCTGTATATATATTGATCCACCTTCCCACACATATTGATCATTATATTGCCCATCGCTACAAGAAATGTTCACAGCATACTGGTTAAACAGCTCATCATAAATTTCGTCAACTTTTATCCCCAGTGCCGGGCAATATAATGTTTTATCTTCTATATATACCCACTCCTCCTTATCAAACTCATCCCATATTTCCAAACCATTTCCAAATATGTCTTCTATATTATATTCATGCAAATTTATAGAAAGGGCAATTCCATTGTCAACAAATGTAACCTCTCTATAAGTAACAAATTCGCTTGGTTCCTTAACTGCATAAATTATATCCCCAAAACTACCTTTTTCCATTCCGTCATGTTCTGAAATGAAATTATCTATATTTCCATCATAATATATACACGTAAAACTCATTTCAGTCGTAGAATTTGAACTCGTGACATAAAATGATCCTTTAAGACCAAGTGATTCCCACTCTGCACTATCTCTTCTTATTTTTATTCCAAGCAAATCGCTTTTGATTCCTTCCGAATCCATATACCATATCCGTCCACTCTCTTCCTGTTCATTGTTTTCTTCCCTTTCAGTGTCAAGCAGACCTTCTTCTACCTCTTCTGCTTCCGCGCTTTGTTCACCAGCTTCGATCAACTCTTCAGAAGCAGATGTTTCAGACATCGGCTCAAGATCTTCCGCCTGCTTTGGAGCACTAGAACTACAGGCTGACAAACTTACCGCAGCAAGAAGCATTCCCAATGCTACTACTACCTTTTTCTTCAAGTATGTTTTCATTTTTCATTTCCTCCATTTTTGATTTATTTGAATAATTTTACTTCAATTCACCAATATTTTAGTAAAGATATTTACTAATGTCAATAGTAAAGATATTTACTATGGTAATCTAAAAAATAAAGTCAAAACACTTTATAATTTTTATTCGTTAATATGAGGATGCTATATGAATTATACTACACGCATTCGTAATCTTAGAGAAGACTCCGACAAAACCCAGCAGGAAATTGCAGATTATCTTGGCACTTCACAAACAATGTATGCACGATATGAACGCGGTGCCAACGAAATGCCAATTCGTCATTTAATTAAGTTAGCCCAATACTATCATGTTAGTTTGGATTACTTATGCGGCTTAACTAATGTTAAACATCCCTATCCTATAAATCAATAGTGAAACCGCCACCTCATATAGCAAAAGACGATACAGCAAAATTTCATTTCTGTACCGTCTTTCTACTTTAATTAACATTATTTATGTATCAACTGATTGCCTCTTTGCTGACTTCACAAAT
>JAQXYZ010000053.1 GCA_029226935.1 Bacillota bacterium
AAGCCCGGTTTTTCTCGCTTTTTTCTCAATCAGTTCCTTATCCTCTACGGAAATACGCATAGACATCAAAACCTTATTCTCTTTCTTTTTATCTGCGTTTCTCATAAAAAACCTCCAATCTGACATAAAGAAAGCAGGCAATTTTCTCACCTGCTTCTCATGTCATAAAAACTGTTATATTGTTAATTGTCACTCCTGTAAAAATAATAATGCTGCCGGATACGGCAGATGCTTTTCGCCGTCGCTTTCGCTCCTCCCTCCGGTCTACGCTCACTCCCCTATGGTCGTTCACGGATACACTCGCATAGCTCGTGGATATTTCTTTCAGAAATCTGTCATACACCCGTCTTACAGAAAATCCACCAAATACGTTCTCCATATGAAATCCTGCTACAACTCTGTGCATCATTTCCAAAAGAAATCCTATTTCCACTGATGCGTGCCGACCTAAGTCGGCATAAGCTCCGGATACGTCGCATAAGGTAGAGCAAGTTCCGCCCTGTATATACACGGGCAGGAACTTGTTGGGGATTTGGCATCCCCAAGCCCCAGCTTGCTTCCGCCTTATGGCAAAAAAATAAAGCCTGCAAGCAGACTTTATTTTATGCCCAAGGCTTGGCTAACTCTGTATGAAGTTTATATGACACTTTTTCCCATACAAAAAGAACTGTCCTACAAATAAGGTAAATGTGTATTACACCACACCTTTTTGTAAGACAGTCCCTCATACGCCACTTTTTCTTAATCATCACCCATATCAAACAGGCTACCAAGCTTACTTCTTGTATCATTATCCATTAACATGGAATTATCTGATACAAGCTCATTATCTTGTAAGTTTCTCTCTGTAACAGGTTCTGGTGCTTCATTACTGATAACAGAATGATTTGCACATCCAGCCATTGCCACCTGTTGTACTTGCCCGAGATTCATTGGCATAACTCCCATATTCATCTGTTGTGCCATCGCCCCAAGAACTCCTGCAAACATATTGTTCGCCACATTCTGGGAAGATTCCTGTACCACCTTTGTAAATTCCTGAGTTACTTTATGAATTGCATTCTCCATCCATTCAGTAATTTCCTTTTCCTGTCTGCCTTTGCTTTCCTGTTCTATAGCAACAAGTAATGCCTGCTTGATAAGCTCTGTCTGGTTCTGATATCCCGGCTGGCTGGATTTCGCCTCCAGCCATGCAAGGATTTTTCTGTCACTTTCACATTTCGGATTCAACCGAAAGGATATTGCATTTCCCATAAACTCCTCCTATCCCAGATTCTCAGCAAGATAACGATAGCCAATTGCATTTGCCTTCACATCCGTTACATACTGGATATTTCTGCCCTTAGTTCTTCCAAAACGCTTCATCACACAAGCACCTCCACCCACATAAACAATATTCTCGTGGGCAAGGTCTACCTTAATCTCACGAAGCTTTGCTTCCACCTCGTCAGCATACTGCTGTAATCCCTTTTCAATAAATGGAATAAAATCAGCATTTACATTGGACTGCTTTCCACGGATAACATCAACAATATCATCCTCCGGAATTTCACAGTGAAGTGCTGGCAACGCATCCTTCTTAATGCGTTCAATGGTGGTAATCAGCCCCATCTCATAAGTATAAGCATCCTTATCCATAGGAATTCGGTCCTTTACACTAAGTACATCCAGTGTCCAAGAGCCCAGGTCCACACATCTGAGTCTGTCCATATCTCCCATACGGTTTGCAATGGCAGCATAACACTGGGCATAAATCTTTACTTTGTCAATGAAAAAGGAATAGTGTACTCCCTCAAAATCAAATGAAATATGCTCCTTATGCCACAGGTAATCACGAAATTCCTTTCTCTCCGCACCGAACAGGGTAAGCGGAACACCTGCATATAATTCCACATGCTCAGCCTGTTCTTTTCCCTGAACTTTAAGCTCCTTGGCAATTCCCGCCAATGTCAGAAGAAAATAATTATCGTTTTCGGTCTTGGTTGCCTGCTTACCAAGCCTGCCCTGACCAACGATATATTTTCTTCCCCTATACTCCAAAAGTCCGTTGTTGGTTAATGGTGTGTATTCCACCGGTACAACGGAGGTTTCCATAAAAGTATGCTCACCCTTGATGAAACTCCAACCATGATCCAGTGCAATCTTTACTGCTTCGTTTTTGTTTTCTGTCATAAATAAATTCTCTCTCATAAAATCCTCTCTTTCCCCGGCTCTCCCGGTCTGCAAATAGTTGTTATTCTGTGCTTCATTAGTGATACTGGTATACAATCTCTCCATAAATAACCTCCTCCGCAAGCTGTTTAGCCTGCTCTCTTAATTTCCACATTTCCATTGTTGAGTTACTGTCTTTCGGTTTATGTGATGTCAGATACTTATTCATAATCGTATCTAACATCTCATAAGCTTCTTCATTTACTTCCTGTGCCTTACGATGAAGCTGCCCCATACGGATATGGTGGCGGTATCGGTCTATATGATTTTCTTTCATATAAGAAATCCAAATCAGACCATATTTTCCCACATCAGTGATTGTGACGGATAAAGTATTATCCGAACACTCACTAATATTGGGATACAAAATACCATCCACAGACCTGTATGTTCCGCCCATAGCTTCAAATATAGATAATTCATTGCCCATCTTAACGACCTCCTATCTCGCTTTGCTCCTGCTGGTGCCAAGACCTTTTGTTTTATCAAGTTGCTGTTTTTCATGCCATTCCTTCAGTAACTTTTCTATAAGCTCCGTCTTCTGCTTAGGTGTATATCCTTCTGGAAAATACTTTTCCACAACATCTGCACGCAGTTTAATCTGCTCTCTCTGGTTTGGTTTTTCCTGCTCTAATATCAGAAACATTACATCCATATCCAGTTCTCCAGACTGACTCATACGCTTTATACGATTTGCCTGAGATAACGACGGTGTGCATTGCTCCATATCCATAACCTCATAAAGTTCATATTGCTGTTCCTCAGTCAGATAAGAAAGTTCCACCGCAATGGTAAAAGCAATCTTTCCGTCATCTACCATATCAAGAAGTTTAGGGATGAGATTGGTAAGACGGATATATCGCTGAATAGTCATACGATTCTCTCCAACCTGCTTTGCAAGTATTTCATCCGACCTTATATTTGAAGAAATCACCTCTCCCTGTGTAATACTCCAACTACCATGAGCATCATAATCAGTTTTCAATGAGTATGCTTTCATAGTTGGATTATCTGACTTCGATTCTACCTGTTCCGAAGTCTCTGTCACAACTTGTGACGAAGTTGACTTTTTCCCTAGTTTGGAAGAGGTTAAATCAGTCCTCGCCCCCTGCCTCTTCATCGCATCAAGCTTCATCTTATAGGCAAATGCCTTTTCACTTGGTTTCAAATGTTCTCTTTGCAGATTACTGTCCACCATAGCTATAACCGCCTGATTATCGTCAAGCTCTCGTATTACAACAGGCATTACATCAAGTCCTGCCCATTTACTGGCAGCCTTTCTTCTATGCCCGGCAATCAGCTCGTAGCCGCCTTCTGCTCTCGGTCTTGCCAATGCCGGAACAATGACACCCTCTTTTTCAATACTCTGCATCAACTCAAAAAGTGCCATATCATTTTCTACCTTAAAGGGATGCCCCTCAAAGTCGTGT
>JAQXYZ010000054.1 GCA_029226935.1 Bacillota bacterium
AATCTGATATCTGGATGCGGTAGCCAACTCATTCATATTCATGCGGAAACAGCCGTCCCCTGCAATGTTGATGCAAACCTTATCAGGTCTTCCCACTTTTGCTCCGATGCAGGCACCAAGACCATATCCCATAGTCCCCAGTCCGCCGGAGGATAAAAATGTTCTGGGTTCAGAATACTTATAATACTGTGCAGCCCACATCTGATGCTGACCTACATCCGTGGTAATAATTGCATTTCCTTCTGTCACTCTGTCAATTTCCTCCATAACATAAGGACATGATAAAGTGCTGTCGTCATAATTCAGTGGGTATTTTTCTTTTAATTCCGTTATATGTGCATTCCAGTCACTATGTTCCTGTTTCGGCAGCTGATGATTGATTTTATTAAGAATTTCTTTTAAATCACCAACTACGGAAGCTGCCGTACGAATATTTTTATTAATCTCCGCAGCATCAATATCAATGTGAAGCACCTTTGCACAGGAAGCAAATTTGGATGCATTTCCCACTACGCGATCAGAAAATCTTGCGCCAAGAGCCACTAACAGATCACATTCACTAACCCCAAGATTGGAAGCCTTGGTTCCATGCATACCAATCATGCCGGTATATCTCTTATTGTGACCATCCATCACACCTTTTCCCATCAATGTATCACATACCGGTGCATCCATCAGCTCTGCCAAAGTGCGGACTTCTTCATATGCGCCGGAAATCACAGCACCCCCTCCTACATAAATAAAGGGCTTCTTAGCTGCTTTCATCAAATCTACAGCTTTCTGAATATCTTCATCTTTATATTTGCAGTCTGCCACACACACCATCGGCTCCTGTCTTTCATACTCACAGGTATTTGCAGTTACATCTTTGGTAATATCTACCAAAACCGGTCCTGGTCTTCCCCCTGCAGCAATCGCAAACGCCTTACGAATAGTATCAGCCAGTTTATGAATATCTTTTACGATATAGCTGTGCTTGGTAATTGGCATGGTAATGCCGGCAATATCCACTTCCTGAAAAGAATCCTTACCAAGCAATGGCAAATTTACATTACATGTAATTGCCACCAGGGGAACCGAATCCATATAGGCAGTTGCAATACCGGTTACTAAATTGGTAGCACCGGGACCACTGGTTGCAAGGCAGACACCAACCTTACCCGTGGCACGGGCATAGCCGTCTGCTGCATGCGCTGCTCCCTGCTCATGGGATGTCAGAATATGATTGATTTCCTGACTGTGCTTATATAAAGCATCATATACATTTAGAATTGTGCCTCCGGGATATCCAAAGACCGTATCAACGCCCTGTTCCTTTAAGCATTCTACTACGATTTCTGCACCTGTAAGCTGCATTTGTCCATTCCTCCGATATGTTATTTGTTTTTAGGGTTCTCTAAAATTGCTCCTCTGTTTCCACTGGTTACCATTTCTCTGTATCTTGCCAGATAACCGCTGGTTACCTTAGGCTCTCTGGGCTGCCATTTTTCTTTCCTTGCTTTCAACTCTTCTTCTGAAACCTTGATATCAAGCTTCATTTCCGGGATATTGATGCTGATGATATCTCCCTCTTCCACCAACGCAATAGGACCTCCCACTGCCGCTTCAGGTGAAACATGACCTATGGAAGCCCCTCTGGAAGCACCTGAGAAACGTCCGTCTGTAATGAGCGCAACAGTGGAGCCCAGTCCCATGCCCGCAATTGCAGAAGTGGGATTTAACATCTCACGCATTCCGGGACCGCCTTTCGGTCCCTCGTAGCGGATAACTACCACATCTCCTGCTATAATTTTACCACTCTTAATTGCCGCAATGGCATCCTCTTCACAGTCAAACACTCTTGCAGGGCCTTCATGTACCATCATTTCCGGAACAACTGCGGAACGTTTTACCACACTTCCATCAGGAGCAAGATTTCCCTTAAGTACAGCAAGACCACCTGTTGTAGAATAAGGGTTATCTAAAGTTCTGATTACCTCAGGATTCCTGTTTACAGCATTTTTGATGTTTTCTCCAACCGTTTTACCGGTAACAGTCATACAGTCCGTGTGAAGCAGCCCTGCATCTGCCAGTTCCTTCATCACTGCATAAACACCGCCCGCCTCATTTAAATCTTCCATATATGTAGGGCCTGCCGGTGCAAGATGACAAAGATTAGGAGTTTTTTCACTAATCTCATTAGCAAAGGCAATATCAAAGTCAAAGCCTATCTCATGTGCAATAGCAGGCAAGTGCAGCATAGAGTTTGTAGAACATCCCAGTGCCATATCAACCGTCAAAGCATTTAAAATGGCATCCTTTGTCATAATATCTCTTGGACGGATATCCTTGCGGTACATTTCCATGACCGCCATACCTGCATGCTTTGCAAGCTTAATTCTCTCTGAATAAACCGCGGGAATGGTTCCGTTTCCGCCAAGACCCATGCCAAGTGCTTCTGTCAGACAGTTCATGGAATTAGCCGTGTACATTCCCGAACAGGAACCACAAGTAGGACAAACCTTCTCCTCAAATTCTCTCACTTCCTCTTCTGTCATGGAACCTGCTGCATGAGCCCCCACTGCCTCAAACATAGAGGATAGACTTCTCTTCTGTCCCTTCACATGTCCTGCCAACATGGGACCACCGGATACAAATACGGTAGGAACGTTGATTCTCGCAGCTGCCATCAAAAGCCCCGGTACATTCTTATCACAGTTTGGAACCATCACAAGTGCATCAAACTGATGAGCCAGTGCCATGCATTCGGTTGAATCTGCAATCAAGTCTCTTGTTACCAGAGAATATTTCATACCGATATGTCCCATGGCAATTCCATCGCAAACTGCAATAGCAGGGAAAACCACAGGCACACCACCTGCTTCAGCCACCCCAAGCTTTACCGCATTTACAATTTTATCCAAGTTCATATGTCCGGGTACAATCTCATTGTAAGAGCTGACAATCCCCACCATGGGTTTCTTCATTTCTTCTTCCGTAAATCCAAGTGCATTAAATAAACTTCTGTGTGGTGCCTGCTGCATGCCGGCTTTAACATTATCACTTCTCATCTCTAATTCCTTCCTTTTCATTGATTTCTTGTATAAAGAATATAATTTTCATTTTCATAGGTTTTTGACATATTCTGCTCTATATAATCCCATGGAATCGTATCGTAGTAATGATAAAATTCCCATACCATTTCATCAAAATCCGATTCTGTCATTCTTTTATCAAGAAGTACCAGATCACTGCCTTTAATTTCCCTGTTTTCACAGCGTATCCCATAAAGGAAATAAAGAAGATACTCCTGATTGCAGTCTGTAACACAGAAATTTTCCCATTTTTCTATATTTCCATGAGAAAGTGCATCCTGAATCTCATATTCATTGATGCCATACTGCCCATTGTAACCGGAAAAGAAAAAGCATTTAACTCCAAATATTACCGTTAGCCCAAGCAGAACAGCCGCCACGAAATTTGTGATTTTCTTATCTGTTGCTCTTTTGCCGATCAAGGTTGTCACATTTTGAAATAGCACCCCCAGGAGCAGGGCAAGCAAAACGCCCACATAAGTAAATACTCTGTAATAGGGCCGTTTGCACTGTATCATCAGACATATGGGGATAAACAAAATCCCTGTAAGCAGAATAAGATATAGCAGCAAATTTCTGTCTTCTTTTTTCTTAAGCTGCTTTATGATTTTACAGGCAAGGAATAGAAGCCCCACAATCCACACTGCCAGCACCAAGCAGGCAAGTGATTGATAAAAATATCCCGACAAAGTTACTATCCATTCCAAGAATCTACCCAGAAATCCCGCTCTGTCTTCACTCTGAATATAAGGTGTATCCAGCATATACTGCATTCCTCTGCCGATTGCGGCAAAGGGTGACTTCAAAATCATCTGAATATGTCCCATGCCGTAAAAGCTGCTGGTTTCATCTTTAATCAGAAGGTTAGAACCGATTGCAACCCAGATAGTCACATATAAAAAGACCGTTCCCAAAGCAGCAATCAGAGATGCCGCTATCAGCTTAATCAGTTTTCTTCCACTGGCGCCCTTCAGAAAAAAGCTGTTTTCTTCTTTTCCTTCCCATATTGCTTTAATCAGCAGATAACTTCCTCCCGCCAGGCAGAGAGGAATAACCCAGTAAACATTACTGCTGACCGCATACAGTCCCAATATCAGTGCCAATACATAAGTGATATAAATCCATTTAGCACATTTATCTTTCTCACAAATGTGAATCATGCACAGCCATGCAGCCAAAAAGCAGCTGATCCCCAAAGTATATCCTCTTCCCTGAACTGCCATCTGGTTGACCAGATTCATGGAGCAATACAGGATAACCGTGCAAAGCGGCATCCAACTGTTTAAATACCGTTTTGCAATGGTATAAATTAGTCCAAGATTAGCAAGCGCACATATGTAGGAGACACCCCGCAGACCAATATAAGAATTTCCCAAAGCATTGAGACAGGCTGAAAGCACTGAATATCCCACATGGTTATTTGGCAGCGGCCAATGGATTGCCGCATATACAGGTCCCTTGCTGATAAAGCAATAGTAGGTATATAGCTCATCATACCATGGTGTCAATGCAAACAGCCGATATCCATAATAAACAGCCATAATCAGAAAGAGTACTGCAAAGATTCTGTTTTGCCTTTTCTCTTGTTGAAATTGTCTATCTGATTTCATCTGCCAGTAAATCACCCATTTCTTTACAGCCAACCTGTGTGCAGCCCTCTGACATAATGTCAACTGTACGGTATCCCTTTTTCAGAATATTCTTCACGGCGTTCTCAATCGCATCTGCTTCCCGATCAAGGTCAAAAGAAAATCTCAGCATCATAGCTGCTGAAAGAATCGTGGCAATGGGATTGGCAATTCCTTTGCCGGCAATATCGGGTGCTGAGCCATGACTGGGCTCATAAAGTCCGAACTTACTGTCGTTTAAGGATGCAGATGCCAGCATTCCAATGGAACCTGTAACCATACTCGCCTCATCAGAGAGAATATCTCCAAACATATTCTCCGTCAAAATCACATCGAATTGTGCAGGATCTTTTACCAACTGCATGGCACAGTTATCTACCAGCATATGTTCCAATGTAACCTCAGGATAATCTGCAGCCACCTCTTCCACTACCTTGCGCCATAATCTCGAAGAATCAAGTACATTTGCTTTATCCACGCTGGTTACCTTTTTCCTGCGCTTCATGGCAATGTCAAATCCCTTGATTGCAATCCTCCTGATTTCGTTTTCATTGTATGTAAGTGTATCAACTGCCTTGCGTAAGCCGTTTTCTTCGGTCGTATAACGCTCTCCGAAATAGAGTCCTCCGGTCAGTTCACGCATAATTATCATATCAAATCCGGCACTGCTGATTTCCTTCTTCAATGGACATGCATCTGCCAGTTCATCATAAAGTATAGCAGGTCTTAAATTAGCAAACAAATTAAGCGCCTTTCGAAGAGCAAGCAATCCTGCTTCCGGTCTTAAATTAGGAGGAAGCTGATACCAGGGGGATGTGGTTGTATTTCCACCGATTGATCCCATCAGCACTGCATCTGATGCCTTGGCCGTTTGAATCGCTTCCTCTGTTAATGGAACACCATGTACATCAATCGATGCACCTCCCATTAAAATATCTGTATAAGTTATTTCATGTCCGTAAACAAGCGCAACTTTATCAAGGATTTTTCTTGCTTCCGCTACAATTTCAGGTCCAATACCATCGCCGGATATACATCCAATATTTAACTTCATAAAAACTGTTCCTCCATTTTCAAACAGGCTAAAGCCCGTACAAAAAAGTGCCGCCATGCAGCGACACTTTCTGTTTCATTACTTATTCTGCATCTGCTTTTTCAACCTGTGCAATCGCGGTCTTCTGCATGGGAATACGGCAGTTCTTATTATTGCCGAACTCTACAATTACTGTATCATCTGTAATATCAATCACAATCCCATAAAAGCCGCTGCTTGTAAGTACACAATCTCCAACCTCAAGTGTAGATAGCATAGCTGCCATTTTCTTCTGTTCCTTTTTCTGAGGACGAATTAAGAAAAAATACATAAATAAGAAAAGTAATACCAACCATACAATCATCATAATTCCGCCACCTGTTGCAGCACCGGCATTGGTTGCTGTTAATAACATGCCCATTAAAATTTCCTCCTGAATTATTCCTTGGCCAAATAAGCCTAACAATTATAATACACAATCAAGCAGGCAAAAACAAGTCTTTTTGCGATTTTTGTATGCTTTTTAAGCAAAGAAGCTCCATACTGCCTTCTCAGTCGACATCGCCACTTCCCTGCATCATACTCTCCAGTTTCTTTTTTTTGTATGATGCAAACATTCCCTGATCCAGTGCATCACGGATTTCTTCCATCATCGTATTATAGAAATACAGATTATGAAGAACACAAAGCCGCATTCCCAGCATTTCCTTTGCCTTCAGCAAATGTCGAATATAAGCTCTTGAATATCTGCGGCATGCAGGACATCCGCACCCTTCTTCAATTGGTCTTTCATCCAGTTCATATTTTGCATTAAAAAGATTTATTTTTCCATGATTGGTGTAAAGATGTCCATGGCGTCCGTTTCTGCTTGGGTAAACACAGTCAAAAAAATCAATTCCTCTTTCTACGCCTTCAAGAATATTCGCCGGCGTACCAACCCCCATCAAATAAGTAGGCTTATCTGCCGGAAGATAGGGAACTGTTTCTTCGATAATGTGATACATCTGCTCATGGCTTTCTCCCACTGCAAGTCCGCCGATCGCATAGCCATCCAGATTCATCTCCGCAATGCGCTTTGCATGCTCCACTCTGATATCCTCATAGATTGCTCCCTGATTGATACCAAATAAAAGCTGATCCTTATTGATGGTGTCCTCCAATCCGTTCAGCCGATTCAACTCCTTTTTACAGCGTTCCAACCATCTGGTAGTACGTTCCACCGATGCCTGTACATAAGACTTTTCTGCAAGTGCCGGAGCACACTCATCAAATGCCATTGCAATGGTAGATGCAAGATTAGACTGAATCTGCATGCTTTCCTCCGGTCCCATAAAAATCTTACGTCCGTCTATGTGTGAGTTAAAGTAAACACCTTCTTCCTTAATCTTGCGAAGTCCTGCCAGTGAAAACACCTGAAAGCCACCTGAATCGGTAAGTATCGGTTTATTCCACGACATAAATTTGTGAAGCCCTCCAAGCTGCTTCACAATTTTGTCTCCGGGTCGCACATGTAAATGATAAGTATTGGACAATTCCACCTGTGTATGAATCTGCTCCAGATCCTCTGTAGAAACGGCACCCTTAATTGCCGCCACTGTTCCCACATTCATAAAAACCGGCGTCTGTATCACACCATGGACAGTAGTAAACTCTCCTCTTTTTGCTCTTCCTTCCTGTTTTAACAACCGGTACATGTTTTCCTCCAAATTTATAAGTATTTATCCCAAAATTCCTCAAGGCAGAGACCTTCCTTCATAATTACTGTTGCCGCCTCTTTTCCCACATAACGAAAATGCCAGGGTTCAAACTCAATACTGGTAATATATTCCTTGCCTTTGGGATACCGCAGGATAAATCCAAATTCTGCACAATGCTGCTCCAGCCATATTCCGGCACTTGTCTGTGCAAACCCCTCATCCAAAGTCATATATGCATCTGATACAATGTCTATTGCAAGTCCAATCTGGTGCTCACTTGCTCCCGGCACAGTTACCGCCTGTGAGGAAGTGGTATAGGCGTCCATATAAGACATTCCTTTATCCATATATGCCTTGATTTTACGGTTGAACAGCACTTCCTGTCTATTCAGGTCACGGTAAGGAGAACAAATGGCAAGATTAACTCCCTCTTCACTTGCGGCCTGCATCATCATAAGCAATTCTTCTATTATTCTTTCATCACACTGCATATTTCCCTTGATTGTCTTGATTGTTCCAAGCGAAAATGAATAATCCTCGGGAATAGGATGTTGTTTATTAATCAGAACCAGTCTCCAGTCATCTGCACTAAAAGAGACACCCTCTGTATTTGATGAATTCTCTTCTGATTCCTTTTTATTCAGATCCAGCTGTTCATTTTCATCCAAAATTTCATTCAGCAGATATTTGTCTGCCTCATCCATTCCATGAAGTTCTGCATCCTCATATCCGTCCAACACATCTTCATCATCCAATATTTCCAGACTGTCATATTCAACCTGCTGTTCATCTGCCAGCGTAATATTGGAAGCTGCCGCTGCCACAGCAGCGCTGGTTCTTTGCTTGTCGGAGACAAACCCACTTTCTTCCTGAAATACAGGATAAGCGAAACTGTTTCCCACCATGAAACATAATAAAATAAAGCATGTGCAGACAAAACGTTTTGTTCCCGTTCTGCAATAATTAAAAAAATGGGATAACAGCATACTCACTGCAAGACCGATGATTGCAGGAATGCGTAAAAGTTTGCTGCGACGCCCCATATTGATAAAAAAGGATTTTGCCCTTTCATTTAACTTTCTTTTCATTAGTACCTCATTTATATTTTTCCCAAAAACGATTTACATAATATTTTACACAAATCTTCCTTATTCTACAATAGGTGTTCTGAAAATAATTGTAAAATTATTTTATTTCATATATAATCGGATAAGAACTTCGTTGTGAAAGGAGCAATTATGTCAGGTTCAACATTTGGAAACATATTTAAAATTACTACCTGGGGCGAATCCCACGGCAAAGCACTTGGTGTCGTAATTGATGGCTGTCCTTCCGGTCTCGCTTTAGATGAAGCTGATATCCAGCAATATCTCAACCGCCGCAAACCCGGTCAGACCTCTATCTCTACCCCTCGTAAGGAAGATGATCAGGTAGAAATCCTATCCGGTGTCTTTGATGGAAAAACTACTGGCACTCCTATTTCACTGTTAGTACCAAACACCTCACAAAAATCTTCTGACTACAGTGAAATTGCATCATATTACAGACCCGGTCATGCAGATTTTACTTTTGATTCCAAATACGGATTTCGGGATTACAGAGGCGGCGGTCGTTCTTCAGGAAGAGAAACCATTGGGCGTGTAGCTGCCGGTGCCATTGCAATGAAACTATTAAAGGAAATGGGGATTACCGTTACAGCCTATACCCGTTCCATAGGACCTGTCAGTGCCGATTTATCTGCTTTTGATCCTTCAGCAATCACTTCAACTGCTTCCTGCATGCCGGACAGAGCCGCCGATGAAAAAGCAGTAGCCTACCTCAAAGAATGCATGATGAATAAGGATTCTGCCGGAGGTGTGATTGAATGCCGTATAGATGGTCTTCCTGCCGGTATCGGAGATCCCGTTTTTGAAAAGCTGGACGCTAATCTGTCTAAGGCTGTCATGTCCATCGGCGCTGTAAAAGCCGTTGAAATCGGGGATGGCGTTGCAGTGTCAACAGCAAATGGTTCCACCAACAATGATGCTTTTGCCATGTGTAACGGACAGATCCATAAAAAGACCAACCACTCCGGCGGAATTTTAGGCGGCATCAGCGATGGCTCTCAGATTATTTTAAGAGCACATATTAAGCCGACCCCTTCCATCTTCTCTACTCAGGAGACGGTCAATAAAAACATGGAAAATATAGAAATTGCCATTAAAGGACGGCATGATCCTGTAATCGTCCCGAGAGCGGTAGTTGTGGTTGAGGCAATGACTGCCCTTACCGTTTTGGATGGATGTCTCTTAAATATGTCTTCAAGACTTGATTATCTGATTAATTTTTATAAGAAATAAAATATCAAACGGCAGGGCTTATATGCCCTGCCGCAATCTGTCATATGTAGTTTTCATTTTCTACTTCAGGCGATAAAAAATGACACAATTCGGTTGATCCACTTTCATTTCTCTTCCATTCATCACAAGCGTTCCCTTTTCCATATCCACATTGAAAAAGGTCATAGAATTTGATTCGTGGTTTAGGGAAACCAAGTGCCTGTTGTCAGGAAACAGCGTTGCATCCTTAGGATAATCACCGCTTACCGGCAAACAGAAAATTTTAGTAAGAAGCCCTGTCTCCTGATCAATGGAATATACAATTACGCTGTTATCCCCTGCATTGGAGCTGCAAAGATACTTGAAATCTGTAGAAAAGTTCAGTGCACTCGCCGCTGATCCCCCCGCATGGTAATTGTTTAAAGTAGAAATATTCTGAATTTTTTCAAAAACCGGATTGTCATGTTCATCCACAGAATAAGTATAAACATCAATATAATTCTTAAGTTCATGCACAATGTAAAGGAATTTTCCATCCTTGGAAAACTTCAGATGACGGGGTGCTGATTCCTGCTCACTTCTGATAATATCTACCTGCCGCAGCTTTCCTGATGAATGATTCAGTTCATAAACTACAATATGATCCATTCCAAGATCCGCAGCACACAAAAACTTATTGTCTCTGGTCATCTTTACGCAGTTGATGTGAGGTCTGAAATTCCTTTCAGCAATGCTTCCCAGCCCCTTGTGAAAAATTTCCTCCGTAATTTCTCCAATTGCACCGTCCTCTTCAATCCTTAAAACTGTCAGCTTTGCATCATGATAGCCTGCCACAAACAAGAAACGGTCATCATAATCGGTAGACAGATAACATCCACGCATTCCGTTAATGGATGCATGATTGATAACCTCCAGGCTTCCATCCCTCAGTATTTTATAGGATTCCACCCCAAAATCAGTGATTGAATACAAATATTTCTGATTATGGGATATTGTAACATAAGAAGAGTTGGTAATCTCTACCTGGTCCTTCTCTGTAAATCTTCCATTCTCCATATCAACATCATAAATTCTTATTCCAAAGCTGCTTTTATTTCCTGATGTATAGGTAGATACATAGGCAACATACTTTTCTTTTTCCATGATAACCTCGCTTAAACATCCCATTTTCTATTTTGATTTCAATTTATCAAAGCCATTATAGCACAGGTTAATTTTCCACACAATAAAAGATGTCGGATATCTTTCCTCGAAAATTTTACACAAAATATATTGACATTCTAAACGCATTCTGTATAATGATAGCAGTGTTTAGTTTTACTAAACTAAAAGTTTATTATATATTCATCTTGGGATGTGGAGTTTTTTATGAATAACGGAATTAATATCGGCAACAAAATCAAAGACCTTCGAACGCAGAAGGGGCTTACTCAGGAAGAACTTGCAGACCGCTGCGAATTATCGAAAGGCTTTATATCTCAATTGGAAAGAGATCTTACTTCTCCTTCCATTACAACTTTAATGGACATTCTGCAATGCCTCGGAACAGATCTGAAGGAATTTTTTAATGACTCCGAGGATAAACAGATTGCCTTTAAGGAAAGCGATTACTTTGAAAAGATTGATGATGAGCTTCAAAATAAAATTGAATGGATTATCCCCAATGCACAAAAGAACATGATGGAACCTATCCGGCTTACTCTCTCTCCCGGTGGAAGCACTTATCCTGACAATCCCCATGAAGGCGAGGAATTCGGCTATGTATTATCCGGAAGCGTTTCACTGATTCTCGGCAAAAAGACCATGAAAATAAAAAAGGGAGAATCCTTCTATTTTACAGCTGAAACAACACACTATCTGAAAGCAGACAACAAAACCGGTGCTGTCCTTATCTGGGTAAGCACTCCACCAAGCTTTTAATTGCCTGCAAATACTACTTTTGGGAGGTTTTCTATGAATAAAATACTGATTGATTTAAAAAATATCAGCAAATCATTTGATGGTCAGATGGTTTTAGATGATTTAAATCTATACATTCGTGAAAATGAGTTTCTTACACTCCTTGGCCCCAGTGGATGCGGCAAAACTACTACGCTCCGTATTTTGGGCGGCTTTGAAACTCCAGACACCGGTCATGTTATTTTTGATGGTGCTGACATTACCAAGCTCCCTCCTAACAAAAGACAGCTTAATACTGTCTTTCAAAAGTATGCTCTTTTTACCCATATGACGATTGCCGAAAACATTGCCTTTGGTTTAAAAATTAAAAATAAAAGCAAAGCGTACATAGACGATAAAATTAAGTATGCTTTAAAGCTTGTGAATCTGGATGGTTTTGAAAACCGTATGCCTGATTCTTTAAGCGGCGGTCAACAACAGCGAATTGCCATTGCCCGCGCTATTGTAAATGAACCAAAGGTGCTTTTGCTTGACGAACCCCTTGGTGCACTTGACCTGAAGCTTCGTCAGGATATGCAGTATGAACTGATTCGCCTGAAAAACGAACTTGGGATTACCTTTATCTATGTCACACATGATCAGGAAGAGGCGCTTACCATGTCCGATACCATTGTTGTTATGAATCAGGGATACATTCAGCAGATTGGTTCCCCCGAAAAAATATACAACGAGCCCGAAAATGCTTTCGTGGCTGATTTTATTGGAGAAAGCAATATCATTAGCTCCACTATGATTGAAGATAAGCTGGTAGAAATATTGGGTGTGAAATTTCCCTGTGTAGATACTGGCTTTGGATGCAATCAGCCGGTGGACGTTGTCATCCGTCCCGAGGACGTGCTCCTCTCTTCCCCTGCAAACGGAAAAATGAAGGGAATTGTCACTCACCTTATTTTCAAAGGTGTTCATTACGAAATGGAAGTCACTGCCAACGGCTATGAATGGCTTGTTCATTCTACCGGAATGTTTCCGGTGGGCACAGAGGTTGGCATTAACGTTGATCCTTTCAACATTCAGATTATGAACAAACCTGCTTCTGAGGATGAGGAGGCCGTCGGAGTCAATGAATAAGAAAAAACTGCTGGGTACCCCGTATTTTATCTGGTCTGCTATTTTTATTGTTGTGCCTTTATGCATGGTATTCTATTACGGACTGACTGATAAAAGTGGTGCTTTTACTCTGGAAAACATTATATCAATTACAACTGCAGAACACTCCAAAGCATTATGGCTGGCGCTTGTTTTATCGCTGATTTCCACCCTGATCTGTCTGTTGCTTGCTTATCCGCTGGCGATGATTCTCTGTAACATGAAAGTAAATCAGCACAGCTTTATTCTTTTAATATTTATTCTTCCTATGTGGATGAATTTCCTGCTCCGCACCCTTGCATGGCAGACACTGCTTGAAAAAACCGGTGTTATTAACAGTGTGCTCGGTTTTTTACATCTGCCACCACTGACTATCATCAATACCCCTTATGCCATTGTTCTGGGCATGGTTTACAATTTTTTGCCCTTTATGGTACTTCCAATTTACAATTCCCTTGCAAAGATTGATGAAAATATCATCAACGCTGCCAGAGATTTAGGGGCAAACGGATTACAGGTATTTATCCGGGTTACTCTCCCATTAACCATCCCCGGTATCATCAGCGGCATTACTATGGTATTCATCCCTGCGCTTACCACCTTTGTCATCAGCAAACTGTTGGGAGGAAGCAAGGTACTGCTGATTGGTAATGTTGTTGAAGAGGAATTTACTCAGGCAAGCAACTGGCATTTAGGCAGTGGGCTTTCTATTGTACTGATGCTGTTTATCATTGTAAATATGGTTATTTCTGCAATTTTTGATAAGGATGGGGAGGGCTCTGTTTTATGATCAGAAATACTGCAAAAAAAATATATATTGCTTTCATCTTCATCTTTTTATATGCCCCCATTGCAACACTGATTGTACTGTCCTTTAACGCAAGCCGGACCCGTGCAAAATGGGGAGGCTTTACGCTGAAATGGTATAGTGAGCTGTTTCAAAATGAAGAAATTATGCAGGCATTATTCAATACACTGTTTATTGCTCTGGTTGCTTCCGTGGTTGCAACCGTTATAGGGACCATTGCCTGTATCTCTATTATGAACTTAAAGAAGCATTCCCGCTCCATTGTCATGGGGATCACCAATATTCCCATGCTGAACGCGGACATTGTTACCGGCATTTCACTGATGCTTCTTTTTATCAGTTTGGGGCTAAAATTCGGGCTGGGTACCATACTGCTTTCCCATATCACTTTTTGTATCCCTTATGTGATTTTAAGTGTCATGCCCAGAATGAAGCAGTTAAATCCACATACCTATGAAGCCGCACTGGATCTGGGTGCCGGTCCTGTTTATGGGTTTTTCAAGGTAGTATTACCGGATATATTACCCGGTGTTCTTTCCGGTTTTTTAATGGCTTTTACCATGTCCCTGGATGATTTTATCATTACTCATTTTACCAAAGGTGCAGGGGTTGATACACTTTCCACCAAAATATATACAGAGGTCAAAAAAGGAATCAAACCCGAAATGTATGCACTTTCCACCATTATATTTGTTACTGTTCTTGTTCTTCTCTTCTTGGTAAATAAAGCGCCTTCCGGGAAGAACAAAAAGTAATATAAATTATTTTTATGAAGGGAGTTTAATTATGAAAAAATTATTATGTTCCACTCTTGCACTTTGTGCTGTTTTATCCACTGTATTAACTGGCTGCGGGAAAAACAGCAGTGGGGAAAACGGTGAAGTCATTGTGTATAACTGGGGAGAATATATTGACCCGGAAACCATTGATATGTTTGAAGACGAAACCGGAATCAAGGTAGTTTATGATGAATTTGAAACCAACGAAATTATGTATCCCAAGGTTGAAGCAGGTGCTACTGCTTATGATGTCATCTGTCCTTCTGACTACATGATTCAAAAAATGATTGATAATGATTTATTGGCAGAAATCAATTTTGACAACATTCCAAATATCAAAAATATTGGTACTCAATATTTTGAACAGTCTAAGGAATTTGATCCTGAAAATAAATACTCTGTACCCTACTGCTTTGGAACCGTAGGAATTCTTTATAACAAAACCATGGTAGATGAACCTATTGACAGCTGGTCAGTTCTTTGGGATGAAAAATATTCAGACAATATTCTGATGCAGGATTCTGTCCGTGATGCTTTTATGGTAGCATTAAAGCTGAACGGCTTCTCCATGAACACTCTGGATGAAGGAGAACTGGAAATTGCCAAAAATACTTTAATCGAACAAAAACCCCTTGTACAGGCCTATGTCATTGATCAGGTAAGAGATAAAATGATTGGCGGAGAGGCTGCAATCGGTGTCATTTATTCCGGCGAAGCAATCTATACTCAAAGAGAAAATCCCGATCTGGAATACGTAATTCCAAAGGAAGGAACCAATGTATGGATTGATTCCTGGGTAATCCCCAAAAATGCACCTAACAAGGAAAATGCCGAAGCTTTTATCAATTTTATGTGCCGCGAAGATATCGCTCTTATGAATTTTGAATACATTACCTACTCTACCCCCAATACTGCCGCACAGGCTTTGATTGAGGACGATGACATCCGAAATTCCAAGATTGCCTTTCCTAATTTAAACCAGTATGAGAATCTGGAAACCTTCCATTATCTTGGTGCAGAGGGTGATGAGCTTTATAATAATCTCTGGAAAGAAGTTAAGTCAGAATAATTTCAACAAACAACCTTAAAAAGGGAATGTTGTAAATAACACAGTCTCCGATTATTTACAGCATTCCCTTAATTCTTTAACAAATAAAGCCGTCACTTAAGGGCGGATCTGCCCATTTCCTCTGATTACATATTTATATGAGGTAAGTTCCTTAAGCCCCATAGGTCCTCTTGCATGAAGCTTCTGCGTACTGATTCCAATTTCAGCACCCAGTCCAAACTCAAACCCGTCTGTAAATCTAGTGGATGCATTTAAATAAACGCATGCAGCATCTACTTCATTTAAAAATTTCTCCGCATTCTCCGTATTTTCGGTGATAATTGCCTCTGAATGCTTTGTATTATACTTATTGATATGTGCAATCGCCTCATCCACAGATGACACCGTCTTCATTGAAATAATATAATCAAGATACTCTCTTCCATAATCCTCTTCTGTTGCCGGAACACATTCGATAACCTGCGCAACCTGCTCGTCTCCACGGATTTCAACATGGTGTTCCTTAAGAGCTTTCGCAAGAGCCGGAAGCAGTTTTTCTTTAATTTTCTCATGAAGCACCAAAGATTCACAGGCATTGCAAACACCGATTCTCTGTGTCTTGGCATTGATGATAATAGGAATCGCTTTTTCAAGATCTGCATATTCATCCACATAAATATGGCAATTACCTGTTCCGGTTTCAATAACAGGAATCAAACTGTTCTCTACCACACTTCTAATAAGACCTGCACCGCCTCTGGGAATCAGCAAATCCACATATTCCTTAAGCTTCATAAATTCCTGTGTGACCGCCCTATCTGTTGACTCAATCAACTGTATGGCATTTTCCGTTATTCCTTCTTCTTTAAGTGCCTTTCTGATTACTTTCGTGATTGCAATATTGGAGCAAATTGCATCACTGCCACCTTTTAAAATAACCACATTCCCACTTTTAAAACAAAGTCCAAAAGCATCTGCCGTAACATTAGGTCGGGATTCATAAATAATACCGATGACACCCATTGGCACCCTGCGTTTCTCCATCTGTAACCCATTAGGCCGCCTAAAAGTTTCCATCACTTCGCCAATAGGATCCTTTAACTCTGCCACCTGCATAAGTCCCTCTGCCATTCCCGCTATTCTGTCATCGTTCAGGCGAAGCCTGTCAAGCAGGCCGGGATGCATTCCATTTTTCTCCCCACTTTCAATATCCTTTTGGTTTTCCTGAAGAATAAAGCTGCTCTCCTTTACCAATGCATCTGCCACGGCATGCAGGGCTTTATTTTTAGCCGTCGTTGACAATTTCTGTAATTCATATTTTGCGCATGATGCATTTTTCCCTAATTGCACTAATGTTTCCATATGAAGTTCCACCTCTTATTTAATAATTCCGTTTTCTGTAATAATCATATCCATTCTTATATCATGTGCGGCTGACGGTACATGATTTGTAATCTGGCATGAAAAAGAAAGTGCTGCCTTAAACAGCCCCGGCATGGATGCCAGGTAGCGGTCATAAAATCCTTTGCCATATCCCATCCGCCCCATTGCTCTGTCAAACACCGCCCCCGGAACTAGGATTAAGCTCAACCCCTCTTCAGCCATATGTACATTAAAACGTTTTACACTGTTTGCATCCGGTTCTCGAATCCCCTGATATCCTTCCTTCAGTTCATCCATGGTATGAATCTCATAAAAATGAATATCCATTCCCTCTACTTTCGGAACAAAAACCATCTTGTTTGGATTTTCCAACAGTTCCTCTACAAGTCCGGTAGTCATTACCTCACTGCGATAATCCATGTATACAAGCACATTCTGCGCTCTTTGAAATACTTCCTCCCGTTTTAGCAATTCCCATATCGCATTGCTTTTTTCTTTGCGCTCATTCAAAGAAAGACTATTTCTGTAATTTAAATATCTGCTTCTGATCTCCATTTTAGTCCTCTGTTCACTTCTCACCATAAATAGTCCTCCTTTGTAATAGGATATATTATTTTTCCTGTTCCAAAATATGGGCTGCAAGCATTTCCGCAACCTTAATTCCATCCATTGCTGCCGAAGTAATTCCTCCGGCATATCCGGCACCTTCCCCACAAGGATAAAGCCCTCTCATAGAAGACTGTAGCTTTTCATCCCTGACAATTCTTACAGGGGAAGAAGTACGGCTTTCAAGCCCCTCCAAAAGGACATTATCATCATCGAAGCCTTTGATCATATGGCCGAACTGCTCCATTCCCTCTACAAATGCTCTTCCCAACTCCCCTGGTAAAATTTCATGTACCGGTCCAAACTCCCATTTTCCCTTGATACAGGGCATAAACGTATCTGGAATTCTCTTCTCTTTGTTTTTATTATAAACAAATTCCTGACCGGTTACAATCTTCTTCCTGTATTCTCCATACCTTTCTACCGGTATTGCCCCGTTTCTGATTGAAAAAGCCTTCTCTTCAAGCCTTCTTTGAAACTCAACCCCTGCAAGCGGTCCACTTCCTTCATAATCTTCTGGTGTTACAGATACAATAATAGCGCTGTTTGCGTTTGCACTATTCCTGCCGCTATAACTCATTCCGTTGACAGCAAGCCGTCCCGGCTCCGATGATGCATTCACTACATAACCGCCCGGACACATGCAGAAGGAATAAACACCCCTTCCGCAAGAAGCCTGCGCCGTCACTTTATAAGGAGCACTGCCAAGTATTTTTTCTTCACTTTTTCCATATTGTGAAAGATTAATCAGCTCCTGAGGATGTTCTACGCGCATTCCTACTGCAAAGGGCTTTGCTTCCATTGCGATTCCCTTTTCATATAGCATGGCAAAGGTATCTCTTGCACTGTGACCAGGAGCAAGAACCACATACTCTGTTTTAAGGATTTCCCTTTCATTGACTACTACACCTGTGACATGATTTTCATTACATATGAAATCTGTCACTTTTGCATTAAAACGTACTTCCCCTCCCATATTGATAATGTCGTTACGCATTTTGACAATTACTTTACTAAGTATATCTGTACCGATATGGGGTTTATGATCATAAAGAATTTCTTCCGGTGCACCAGCTTCCACGAATATGGACAATACTTTACGATTTCTGCCATATTTATCCTTGACAAGGGTATTTAATTTACCGTCGGAAAAAGTACCTGCGCCGCCCTCTCCGAACTGCACATTCGATTCCGGGTTCAGGCTTCCTCCCTCCCAGAAACATTGCACATCTTTACTCCTATTCTCTATCGCCTTTCCTCTTTCCAGTAAAATTGGATGGAAGCCTGCCTGTGCAAGCATATATCCACAAAAAAGTCCCGCCGGTCCAGTTCCGATGATGATGGGTCTTATTTTCCCTTCATAATTGGAAAACGGAAACGAATATGGAGTCTCCTCATATATTTGAACCTGCTTTTTATCACATCTGCGATAAACATCTGCCTGATTTCTTACCGTTACATTTAAGATATAATTAAAAAACAATTCCGGTTTCTTTCTTGCATCTATGGAGCGTCTTACAATAACAATCTCCGGCGTTTCCTGACATCTCAGTAATTTCTTTACTTTATTGACAAGTTCCTCATCTGTATGCCCTACCGGAAGCTTTAGCTGATTAATTCTTAGCATACTGCATTTCCTTCTGTATTCTTTCCGAATTTACTGATTCTTCTGCCATCTTCTTTGTGGAATATCCTGCTGCATTCATACCCGCAATATATCCACTGGTCCACGCCCATTGCAGATTATATCCTCCGCACTTTCCGTCCACATTCAGGATTTCTCCTGCAAAATAAAGATTCTTCACAAGCTCTGACTGAAGTTCAATATCTACCTGTTTCAAATCAACCCCACCTGCACATATCTGTGCATTTTCAATCTGCTTCGTACCGCTTATATGTATTTCAAAAGAGCGGGACTGTTTGATCAACGCCTTTATCTTCTCCCATCCGATGTCCTGTGCCTTTGCGTCCACTTTTAGACCTGCCTGCTTCAGCATTACCATATTAATCTTTTTGTTTAAAGTTCCTGTAAAATAATTTTCAAGCGACTTATCTTTTAATGTCTCGTAACGCAGTTTATTCATAAAGAGAAATTCTTTTTCTTCCCTGTCCGGGAAAAAATTTATCAGTACACTCACGCTCTTTCCTTCACGCAATGCATAAGCCGCAAGACGGCTGAACTGAAAGATTGGGATTCCTGAGACACCATATTCTGTAAATTGAAGTTCCCCCATTTCAACTGCTTCAGATTTTCCATCAATCAGTAGTGCTGCCTCAGCCTGACATCTGACACCAGCAAGTGCTTTCATAAAACGCTCATCTGATTTAAGCTGGACCAGACCGGGAACAATCGGAACAATCCTGTGACCAAATCTCTTAGCAATCTCATATCCGGTCATACCTTCCCCCTTTTTTAAAGAGGCAGGGCTTCCACATGCAACAATCAGCTTTTGAAAAGAATAGTTTCTTCCTTCTGTATCTGTCAACTCAAAGCCACTTTCTTTCCCACGACAGGCGGCATCCACAATTTGGACTCCCGTAATCGTTTTCACACCACTTCTCTCAAGCTCCATGCGCAAAATATCTAATACGGAGGATGCCTGTTCGGAATAAGGATACAAATATCCGTTTTTACTTTTTATCATTAATCCCATATTTTCAAAAAAAGAAATGGTATCCCATACAGAAAATACTCTGAATAATTTGCTTAGCTTGTCCTTTTCATCACAATAATATTTTTCTGTGGAGAACTCCAGATTGGCCAGATTACACTTTCCGTTTCCCGTAGCAAGGATTTTCTTACCGACTCTGTCGTTTTTTTCAAACAAAGTCCCCTCAGCACCATTCCTCGCAGCAGTTATGGCTGCAGTCATTCCTGATGCTCCTGCTCCAATTACTGCAATTTTTGACCGACTTTTCATTTTTTCCTCCTAACTGGAATAAGACTCAAGAAAATTATACAGTTCCCCCTCGTCTTCTATATATTTCATATTTATGATTTCTGTTTGAAGTCTTTCCGGCAATTCCTCTACCAAAATATCCGTATTCATATAAACATGTTCCAGGCTATGATCATAGACAACCACATAATGATTTTCATTCAGTAGAAAAAAACCCTTTTCCTCTTCCACCGTATCATAGCTTTTTCTGACCACGACTTTTCCGGGAGAAAAAGATACTAACTCCATATAATTAAACCCATGTTCTAAATCCGCCAACGTAGGATTCTGATTATATTCGCTGATTTCCTGTGACAGCTTATCCCTTCCAAGACCTATGAATTTATCCGGTGCTTTCCTTTCTTCCTGTGTTACTTCTCCGGTTGAGGTATTATAGTTCTGCACCACATAGCAGGTATTGGCAGTAATAACAGGGTCATCATTTAACACGACCTCAACAGATTCTTCTCTTTGCAAATTACTTTCCTGAAGCTTTTCTCCATGATTCCCCGGATAAAATATTTCCATAATGAGCATATTAGAAACAAAGCCTAACGAATACATAAATAGCGGATAGATAAAAAACAGACTGATACGTTTTACAAATTTCATAGCATCACACCTTTACTATTTCTTTATAAACAGTATCAGCCAAAACAAAACAATTTATACTTTTATGAAAAATGAAGTAATCCTGACAGAAAAGATATCATTCTGCCACCAGCCATCTCCTGCACTTCTCCATCCCTAAAAGCTCTCATTACAATCAAAAGAACCATATAGGCAATAATTGCTGTCAGCAAACAGATAATCAACGAAATAACAGCTCCCAACATAGGCGCAAATACTTTATTCAAAAGCATTGCAATCACTCCGGCTATTGCAGCTGCAATGATTGTCACGGCAAAACTCTTCATCCACTCCTGCGAGTACTGAAAACTATATCTTACCACCAGAAATTCCAAAACCATAACCACCGCAAAGAATGCCACTCCCGCTATCAGCACCGCTAAAATACCAAGCTGAGTTGCCTTTAAAAGCAAAACCAGAAGACCTGCGTGCAAAAGTAATGCCCCCACTGTAATTGCCACTACATACTTTAATTTTCTGCTTTTCAAGAGTATTTCCATGAACACAGATGCAAACACTCCAAATACTATCATCAGACTGCCCAACTGCACCCATGAGACTACGTTCTTTTGGTTTCCTGTAAACACTGCATCAAGAACATTTTCTGAAAGAACTGCCATGAAAATTGCTGCCGGTATGGTAATCAGTGCACACTGATGAATCAAAATACCAAGCTTTTCTCTTGCAGTCCTGTGTTCATCTCTTTCAAAAAGAACAACAATACGTTTAACAGGCAACAGGCAAATCATGCAAATCACACAAATAACTACACCAATTATTACAAGACATTTTCCATAATAAGCTCCCCAGTCTGCTACACTTCCGGCGTTTTCTCCCCAAAAAGCAAAATACAGATACTGGTCGAGCAACGGCATGCCATAAATGCTTATCCAAAAGAGAAAATATATACTTCCCGTCCCAATCAGCATATGAAATATATGGAACCGCTTATCCTGACCTTTTTGCAATTCCCTTCCCATCTGCCTCTTAATATTTCTCTTATAAATCAGATACAAAGCCAGCATATGAAATAAACAGAAAACAGATGCTGTCAGAATCCCAATGGCTGCTCCCATGGCTCCATACGCACCGATACAGTCTTGATTTT
>JAQXYZ010000055.1 GCA_029226935.1 Bacillota bacterium
ATACGCGGGAGGTACCGGATATGGCATTATCAGTTCTGTGAAAAACCGGGTGGCCGTGGCGGACGGTGAGTACAGGCTGCTTACGACTGATATAGCGGCAGCTCCGGGAGGAAGCGGAGCTTTGTTTAATACGAATGGGGAAGTTATCGGGATTATCGATCAGAAGATTACCGATAATGAAAGCATGAATCTGGTGACAGCCTATGCTGTTTCCGATTTAAAGCAGTATATAGAGCAGCTTTCCAATGGAAAATCGATTCCATATATTGGGATAAAGGGTGTAGAGGTACCTGACAGTGTTGCAGAGACGGATGGAATTCCGGAAGGCATTTACGTGAAGGAAGTCGAAGCAGATTCTCCGGCAATGAAAGCAGGAATTCAGAGCGGAGATGTGATCGTGGAGCTGAATAAGAATCAGATATCGACGGTCTCCGGATACGGAAAGCGTCTGATGGAATGCGAAGTCGGGCAGCAGATCAAGGTGAAGGGAAAGCGCCAGGGAGCTTCCGGATATGTGGATGTAGAATTTACTGTCACAGTAGGAAGCAAAGAATAAGATTGCCATAAGAATATGGCACCGGATGGGTCCGGAAAGTTTAAAGAAGTTAGAAAGAGGATAGACATGAGATACATCAATACATTACACGAAGGCGAGACAATTAGAACAATTTATCTTTGCAAAGGAAAAAGAAGCGCAGAGACGAGAAATGGGAAACCATACGATAATCTGATGCTGCAGGATAAGACGGGAACTCTGGATGGAAAGATCTGGGACCCGAATTCCAACGGGATTGCAGATTATGATGAGAAAGACTTTGTGGAAGTGTTTGGTGATGTGATCAGTTATAATGGAAATCTGCAGCTGAATATCAAACAGCTCCGAGTTGCAGGAGAAGGAGAATATAATCCGGTCGATTATATGCCGACCAGTGACAAGAGCGTGGATGGAATGTACGAAGAATTGATGCGCTACGGTGCACAGGTTAAGAATCCATATTTACAGCAGATCATTCAGTATTATTTTGTTAAAGATGAAGCATTTATCAAGAGATTTAAAGGCCATTCAGCAGCAAAGACAGTACATCATGGCTTTGCAGGAGGTCTTTTGGAACATACACTCAGCGTTGTGAAAATGTGTGAATACATGGCTGGGGCGTATTCCATTTTAAGTAAAGATCTGCTTTATACGGCAGCTATGTGCCATGATATCGGAAAGACTCGGGAACTTTCTCCTTTCCCTGATAATGACTATACAGATGACGGTCAGCTTCTGGGACACATTGTGATCGGTGTGGAGATGATCGATGATGCGATTCGCGAAATACCGGATTTCCCGAAAAGACTGGCAAGCGAACTGAAGCACTGCATTATCGCACACCACGGCGAGCTGGAATACGGATCTCCGAAAAAACCGGCACTTGCAGAAGCGGTGGCACTTAATTTCGCAGACTGCACAGATGCAAAGATGCAGACACTGACCGAGATTTTTAAAGATAAGAATACAACAGACTGGCTGGGATATAACAAACTGTTTGAATCGAACCTGAGAAAGTCCAGCATTTAACAAGAAGCAGAAGGGACGGAAGAAATATCTTTCGTCCTTTATAGATTGGATGAAGGAGAACATCATGTTAAAGAAAAATGATATGGCAGTTGTGACAATTTCGGATATGGGAGTGGATGGCGAAGGAATCGGAAAAGTAGATGGATATACACTTTTTGTAAAAGATGCCGTAATCGGAGATGTTGTAAATGTAAAAGTGATGAAAGCAAAAAAACAGTACGGTTACGCCCGCCTGATGGAAATCGTGGAGCCGTCTCCATACCGCACAGAACCGGTTTGTCCGGTCGCAAGACAGTGCGGCGGCTGTCAGATTCAAAGCCTTTCCTACGAAAAACAGTTGGAATTCAAGAAAAATAAAGTAAGAGGAAACCTGATCAGAATCGGTGGATTTGAAGAAAAACTGATCGATCGGATCATGGAGCCGATCGCGGGAATGGAAGAACCATTTCACTATCGCAATAAAGCCCAGTACCCGATTGGAAAAGACAAAGAAGGAAACTTGATTGCCGGATTTTATGCAGGACGCACCCATCAGATTATTTCCAATCACGATTGCGCACTTGGAGTTCCGATCAATCGTGTGATTCTGGAAAAAGTGCTGGCATTTATGAAAGAAAACCATATCAGCGCTTACGATGAGACTACCGGAAAGGGGCTTGTGCGCCATGTGCTGATCCGGTTTGGATTTATCACGAAAGAAATCATGGTCTGCCTTGTAATTAATGGAACGAAGCTTCCATGCGCTGAAAAACTGACCGAATCCCTGGCTCAAATCCCGGGAATGACCAGCATTACCTATAACATTAATTGTGAGAATACAAATGTAATTATGGGAAATGAAATTCGTTTACTATGGGGACAGGAATATATCACAGATTATATCGGAGATGTAAAATACCAGATTTCCCCGCTTTCTTTTTATCAGGTAAATCCGGTGCAGACGAACGTGCTGTATGGACAGGCGCTGGAATACGCCGGTCTCACCGGAAACGAGACAGTGTGGGACGTATACTGCGGGATTGGGACTATTTCGCTCTTCCTTGCACAGAAGGCGAAAAAAGTTTATGGTGTCGAAATCGTACCGCAGGCAATCGAGGATGCTAAGAGAAATGCCGAAATCAATGGAATTCAGAACGCAGAATTCTATGTCGGAAAAGCCGAAGAAGTCCTGCCGGATTATTATGCCGCGTATGCCAAAGAGCATCCGGGAGAAAATGCACACGCAGACGTAATCGTGGTGGATCCGCCGCGGAAAGGGTGCGAAGAGAGCGTGCTTTCGACCATGGTAAATATGGGACCGGACCGGATTGTGTATGTGAGCTGTGATTCTGCGACGCTGGCGAGGGATTTGAAATACCTGTGTGAGAATGGATATGGACTCGAGAAGGTGCGGGCGGTGGATATGTTTCCTATGACGGGGCATGTCGAGACCGTATGTTGTCTACATCGGGTGAATTCGTAGAAGTCCTTTGTTTTAGGCACTTTGCGAGATATATGAGTTTCGCACCTACAGGTAAACAGGGACGAAAAAAGCAGATTATGGACGGAATCGAGGTATCGGTAGTTCTGCATCTGGTATGAGTGGACACATGAAAAAGAAAATTTCATTTTTATTTGAATATCGTTAAAACAGTCAAAAGGACGCTTGTTTTTCAGAATTTCTGAGAGGTAAGAGTCCTTTTCTTTTATTCAGATTAAATGGAGGATAATTGAGATGACAAAGAAAAGAGTAATGTGTTCATCAAAGGATTACGAGTCGGGTGCAGGTATTGTTCTGGTAAAGGTTTCAGAACTTCATGATTTTAAAGACCATCCTTTTAAGGTGGAGCAAAATCAGGAATTGTTTGAATTACGCCAAAGCATGGAAAAGGAAGGGGTTTTGGTTCCGCTGTTAATCCGCCATAATACGGATGGTGACGGTTATGAAATTATCGCAGGACACAGAAGAAAGGCGGCAGCCATATGGGCAGGTATGGAAGAAGTGCCAGCCATTATCCGTGATTTGGACGATGACCAGTCAATCATTGCGATGGTAGACAGTAATCTCCAAAGAGAAAAAATTCTGCCGAGTGAAAAGGCATTTGCCTATAAGATGCGACTAGAAGCAATGAAACATCAAGGCAGAGTAGATGATATGACTTCGGACCCATTGGGACCGAAGTATATGGAAAACAATCGCAGCAATGAACAGCTTGCCCGGATGGTGGGGGAAAGTGTGACACAGATTAAAAGATATATCCGTCTGACAAAATTGATTCCAAAGATTTTGGATATGGTTGACCGGGAGCTGCTTGCAATTCGTTCAGCGGTGGAAATTTCCTTCCTGACGGAAGCAGAACAGTATGAACTTCATGCTGTGATGGAACTGGAACAGTGTGTCCCAAACATTTCGCAGGCGAACCGGTTAAAGCGGATGAGCCAACAAAAATGTCTTGATATGGATATGATTTACGAAATTTTGGAGGAAATCAAGCCGAACCAGAGGGAACAAATCAAAATCCCACTTGAGCGGATCGGAAAGTATTTCCCGGCAGATTATACGCCGGCTCAACAGGCAGACTTGATTGAAAAGTTACTCAAAGGGTGGGCACAGAAGAATAGGAAAAGTAATGTGCATTAGGTATTATAGAGAAAGACTTTTTCCAATTTTTGGGAGAAAGTTAACGTCAGACGATGGTGACGCAATATATGATTACGAAATGGAGTGTGAAGAAGCTATGGAACTGAATTATAGGAATGTAAACGGATATTTGCTTCCAGAACTGGAGTATAAATCCGGAGAACAGATGACACAACTTGGAAAATATGGATTTCTCCGCAGAGATTATTTGAAAAATCATAAACGGGCGAAATATCAGGTAATGCTTTTACAGGACACAATAGGAGAACATCTTCTGGAGATTGACCAGGCGGCAAGGAAACGGGAAGAGATTATCCTGAGAGAGCTGGAAAAAAGTGATCCATTGCCAGAGAAAGGGGTTGACCAGATGGCTTGGGTAAGGGCTGCTAACAAACACAGAGCAATCGCAGAGGAAATCATTTTAGAAGAACTGATTTACGTTTAATGAAATAATAAATAAACAGAATAAATGAAGGAAAAGGCACAGGTCATGAAAATTGATTTGTGTCTTTTTTCATAAGGAGGTGAGGAGCTTGGCACAGATTTTTCGTGTGGAGAGAACTAAGAATTATACGGTAATGAGTAATCACCATTTCAAGAATAAGAATCTGACATTGAAAGCGAAAGGCTTATTGTCGCTGATGTTAAGCCTACCAGACGATTGGAATTATAACATGCAGGGACTGGCAACATTGAGCAGAGATGGAATTGATTCTGTTCGTTCCGCAATTAAGGAATTAGAGCATCATGGATATGTGGAACGTCACAGATTGCGTAACGAATATGGCTTTTATGGAGATACCGAATATATTATCCGGGAAGTTCCATTAGGAGAAGAAAATGATTGAATGGAGATGAGAAGAGCCTAAAGGTGGATAGTCCAATTTGGGACAA
>JAQXYZ010000056.1 GCA_029226935.1 Bacillota bacterium
TGAAGAGTATGACGACGAGTACGAAGACGATGGTGAGGAATATGACGGCGAGTACGAAGACGACGATGAGGAATATGACGGCGAGTACGAAGACGACGATGAGGAATATGACGGCGAGTACGAAGACGATGATGAAGAGTATGACGACGAGTACGAAGACGACGATGAGGAATATGACGACGAGTACGAAGACGACGATGAGGAATATGACGACGAGTACGAAGATGATGAAGAGTATGAAGATGACGATGATATAGAAGATGGATACGAAGAGCCGGAGGGAGTATTTGGGAGAATTGCCTACAAGATTACCCATATGTCTGCGGTGGATTATGTGGTTACATTTACAGGGGCTGCGGTATTGATTCTGGCAGTGGTAACAGGCTCTTTGTACTTCAATGCGAAGAGTGACCAGAAGCAGGTGGAAGCCTTTGCTGAGATTGGCATCGGGATGGAAGAAATTACCATGATTGGCCAAAGCGGTCTTGTTGCTGTTTCTGATGCACAGGCATCAAAGCTGATGGCAGCGGAGCTTGAACAGGAAGAAGAACTTAAGGAGGATGCGAAGGGAGAAATAGAGGTTCTCATGAACCTTTCTTCGGTGCAAAAGGATTTAAAGATTAAGTTTACCAATAAAAAGACGGGAAAACTGATTGCCAATGTAGGTTTTGTGGTAGAAATTGAAAAGCCGTCAGGCGGAACCTATACAAAAGAAGATGATGATAAGGACGGCATCATCTATCAGACAGATATGACACCGGGAAAATACAGAGTAAAGATTACTTCTCCGGCATCGGATCAGGAATATAGTATTTCAAGTGAGGCAATAGCAATCACGGTAAGAGATAAGATTGAATATAAGAAGATAGATGTCTCTGATGAGGTCAAGACGGAAGCACAGGTCAATGTGGCGGTAGAAGATACCAAAGTGAATGAAACGGTAGTGGAATCTACCAATACAGACACGGTGGAATGGGTAGAATCCACGAAAACATTGATTGAAGGAACAGAACAGAATGAGGACAGCTATGAGAAGGTGGACAATAGCCAGATTGCGGATCCCGGAAAAGCGGCGTGTCTGTTTGGGGGGATTCCGTGGATATTGGCAAGCGAATTGACTTCCCCTGCGGAACCATCCACTGTTCCCACAGAAGTGCCGACGGCTTCCCCGGCAGAAATAGGGGAGCCTTCCCCAACAACGGAACCGGAAACATCGGCAACACCCACAGTGGCTCCGGCAGAAACGGCGACGCCGGAAGTGACGGCAACGCCTACGATTATTCCGACAGTGACGCCTACGGTTACGCCGGAACCCTCCCCTTCTGTTATTCCGACAGTAAGCCCAACGGTAACGCCAACGGCAAGCCCGACAGCGACACCTACGGCAAGCCCAACGATGACACCTACGGCAACTCCGACAGCAACACCTAATCAGGCAAGGGATGATACTACTACCACTTTGAAGACTACTGATGGAGAAGCATTGTATGTGAAGGATGATGCGGGAAACTTCAGGGAAGCGAAATATGCGGATTATTACACGAACAGCGAATTCTACCGCAAGGTAACTAAAACCACAGGGGAATACAGATATACCGGCTGGCAGACCATTGATGGAGTGACTTATTTCTTTGATAAGGATGGAAATAAAGTGACTGGGGAACAGGTCATTCAGGGGGCGAAATACAGCTTTAACAGTGACGGCTCCTTAAATAATAGTTCGGGACACTTAGGGATTGATGTATCTAAGTGGAATGGAAATATTGACTGGAATGCAGTTAAGAACAGTGGCGTTTCGTATGTGATTATACGCTGTGGTTATCGCGGATCGACCACAGGGGCATTGATTGAGGACCCTAAATTCAGGAGCAATATTCAGGGGGCATCCAAGGCAGGGCTTAAGGTTGGCGTTTACTTCTTTACACAGGCGGTAAACGAAGTGGAGGCGGTTGAGGAAGCTTCCATGGTGCTGGGACTAATCAGAGGATACAACATCAGCTATCCTGTATTTCTGGATGTGGAACCAAGTAACGGACGTGGGGATGCGATTGATTCGGGCACCAGAACTGCAGTGTGCAGGGCATTTTGTCAGACCATCCAGAATTCCGGTTATAAGGCAGGAATTTATGCAAACAAGACCTGGCTGAATGAAAAGATGGATGCACCGGGACTGAGCAATTTTAAAATCTGGCTCGCCCAGTATGCGGCAGCACCTACCTATACCAGAACCAAATATGATATGTGGCAGTATTCATCCAAGGGAAGTGTTGCAGGAATCAGTGGCACTGTTGACATGAATATCAGTTATATGGGATACTGATAGGGGTAGTGATAAATGCAAATAAAGCGGACTGCTTTATGCTTTATATAAAAATAAAAGAAATGGAGAAGAAAGATGAGAACCTATTTAGTAACGGGAGGAGCCGGATTTATCGGTTCCAACTATATTCACTACATGTTTAAGAAATATGGCGATGAGATCAGAATCATTAACGTGGACGTATTGACTTATGCAGGTAATCTTGAAAATCTGAAGGATGTGGAGGACAGAGAGAACTATACATTTGTAAAGGCGGATATCTGTGATAAAGAAGCAATCTCAAAGATCTTCGCAGAAAATGATATTGACAGGGTGGTGCACTTTGCTGCAGAAAGCCATGTAGACAGGAGCATTAAAACCCCTGAGGTGTTTGTACAGACCAATGTACTCGGAACGGCAGTAATGCTGAACTGCGCCAAGGCAGCATGGGAGAATCCGGACGGGACTTTCAAACCGGACAAGAAGTTCCTTCATGTGTCAACAGATGAGGTGTACGGTTCACTGGAAGAGGACGGCGGTTACTTCTATGAGACAACCCCTTACGCACCTCACAGCCCCTATTCAGCCAGCAAGGCAAGTTCGGATATGCTGGTAAAAGCATATATGGACACTTATAAGTTCCCGGCAAATATTACGAACTGTTCCAACAACTACGGGCCTTATCAGTTTCCGGAGAAGCTGATACCGCTGATTATCAATAATGCATTGCAGGGTAAGAAGCTTCCGGTCTATGGCGATGGAAAGAATGTACGTGACTGGCTTTATGTGGAAGACCATGCAAAGGCAATTGATATGGTACAGGAGAAAGGACGCTTATTTGAAACCTATAATGTGGGTGGACATAATGAAAAGCAGAATATAGAGATTATTCATATTATTCTGGATACATTGCAGGAGATGCTTCCTGAGGGGGATCCCAGAAAGCAGCTGGTAAGTGAAGACCTGATTACCTATGTGGAAGACCGCAAGGGGCATGACAGAAGATATGCAATTGCTCCGGACAAGATCAAATCGGAGATCGGATGGGAACCGGAAACGATGTTTAAGGAAGGAATCAAGCGTACAATCGCATGGTTCTTTGAACATGAAGACTGGATGAAAAATGTGACCAGCGGAGATTATCAGAAATATTATGAGGATATGTATAAGGACCGCTAAGAAGAGTTTCAAAAGAGAAGTTCCTTGGATGGGAGTGATTTACAATCACTCCCATTTTGTGATATACTAATTAAAGCTATGCTTTTAGATTTGTGGTCTGTTGCAATAAAAGTATGACAGACGGAAAGAAGGTATTTATGAAAGGAATTATTTTGGCTGGTGGTTCAGGGACGAGACTGTATCCCCTTACTAAGGCAATCAGCAAACAGATTATGCCGGTTTATGACAAACCGATGATTTATTACCCTTTGTCAACATTGATGCTGGCGGGGATCAGGGAGGTTCTGATTATCTCTACTCCAAGGGATCTTCCGGTCTTTGAGGAACTTCTGGGAGATGGAAGCCAGCTGGGGATGTCCTTTTCCTATGCAGTACAGGAGCAGCCCAGAGGACTTGCGGATGCGTTTATCATCGGTGCGGATTTTATTGGCAATGACAGGGTGGCATTGGTGCTGGGAGATAATATTTTTTATGGACAGAGCTTTTCCAGGGTGCTTCGGGAAGTGGCATCCAGAGAAAAGGGAGCGACTATTTTTGGCTATTATGTGCGTGACCCGAGAGAATATGGTGTGGTTGAATTTGATAAAACAGGGAAAGCTTTATCCATAGAAGAAAAACCTGCTAATCCCAAGAGCAACTACGCAGTGCCGGGCTTGTATTTTTATGATAATGATGTGGTGGAAATTGCAGCAAATGTAAAGCCTTCAGCAAGGGGGGAAATTGAGATTACCAGCATCAACAATGAATACTTGAGAAGAGGAACCCTTCATGTGGAAACTCTGGGGAGAGGTTTTGCGTGGCTGGACACCGGAAATCACGATTCTCTTCTGGATGCGGCAGATTTTGTGGCAGCTTTTCAGAAGCGTCAGGGCCTCTACATTTCCTGCATTGAGGAAATCGCTTATAAGAGAGGTTTTATTAACAGGGAGCAGCTGCTTAAGCTTGCAGAGCCCTTGATGAAGACTGATTATGGAAAATATATGAAGGAAGTTGCAGACGGACTGTAAAACAAAATTAGATGTAGAAATGGAGATAAAAAATGGGAAAGATTACAGTTGAAACATGTGAAATAGAAGGGCTTAAGGTAATAACTCCTTCTGTGTTCGGTGATTCCAGAGGATATTTCATGGAGACCTACAATTACAATGATTTTAAGGAGGCAGGGATTGATCAGGTGTTTGTTCAGGACAATCAGTCTGCTTCTGTGAAAAATGTATTGAGAGGACTCCATTTTCAGATTAATTACCCCCAGGACAAGCTGGTGAGAGTGGTGTCAGGGGAGGTATTTGACGTGGCAGTGGATTTGCGTCCCGGTTCTGCAACTTATGGGAAATGGTTTGGCGTTATCCTTTCCGCGGAAAATAAAAAGCAGTTCTTTATCCCCAAGAATTTTGCACACGGATTTGTAGTTTTGTCTGATTATGCGGAATTTGCTTATAAATGTACAGATTTTTACCATCCCAATGATGAAGGCGGAATAAAGTTCGATGACCCGGATATTGGGATTGAGTGGCCTATTGCCCCCGGAACGGAATTAATCATGTCAGAGAAGGATAAGAAGTGGGGCGGTATTAAAGAATATACGGAAAGCAGAAAGAACGGATAAAACCATGGAAGATAGTAATAAGAAGAACAAAGCTTCTAAGAGAAAACCGTTGCCAAAACCTGTGGGTATTGCCATTTTTTATGGTATCTGCATACTGGTTGCCATCATGGTAGTGACCCACAATAACCCATTGGCACCTGACCAGCATACGGAAAATCTGAAGAAATTCTGTGCCTGTGCACTTCTTACACTGGCGTGTGTAATTTTTGGAATCTATTATGACAGAATGTTGATTATTCCAAAAGAATTGTTTCAAAGCAGGGAACTGATCTGGAAGCTTGCCAAGAATGATTTTAAGAAGCGCTATGCAGGCTCTTATCTGGGTTTTTTGTGGGCGCTTGTTCAGCCGGTGGTAACCGTTCTGATGTACTGGATTGTGTTTGACAAGGTGTTTCAGACGCGTTCACAGATGGTTTCAAGTGGTGTGGAGGTTCCTTATGTATTGTTCCTGACAGCAGGGCTGGTACCCTGGTTTTATTTCTCGGAAGCAATTACCAACGGAACCAATGCCCTTTTAGAATACAGCTATTTGGTTAAAAAGGTGGTATTTAATATCAGTATTCTGCCTATTATTAAGTTGATTGCGGCTACCTTTATCCATATCTTTTTTGTGGTAGTGCTTTTGGTGGTGGCAGCAGGATATGGTTATTACCCGAATCTTTATACCCTTCAGATGGTTTACTACAGCTTTTGTATGTTTGTACTGGTACTTGCTGCAAGCTATTGTACCTGTGCGGTTGTGGTATTTTTTAAGGATCTGGCTCAGATCATTAATATTGGACTTCAGGTGGGAATGTGGGCAACGCCGATTTTGTGGAATATCGGTATGCTTCATGATGACAGGATTATTACATTATTCAAGTTAAATCCGCTTGTTTATATTGTGAATGGGTATAGAAATGCCATATATGGAGATGAGTGGTTCTTTGAACATTTCTATTCTTCTACTTATTTTTGGATTTTCACAGTGACCCTGTTTTGTATTGGTTCGCTGATTTTCAAGAGATTAAAGGTGCATTTCGCGGATGTACTATAGCGGAATGCAGCAGTATAGCAAGCAAGACTTGCGATATGCATGGGGATTAAAATGGAAGAAAAAAAGATTGCCATAGAGGTAAAAGAACTGGAAAAAGCATACAAGCTGTATGATAAGCCGTCAGATCGTCTGAAGGAGGCATTGGGGCTTAGCAGAAGAAAGCGATACAAGGAGCACTATGCCCTAAAAGGCGTTGATATGACTATTTATCAGGGCGAAACAGTTGGGATTATCGGCACCAACGGTTCCGGTAAATCTACGATTCTTAAGATTATTACCGGGGTATTGAACCCGACTAAGGGTTCGGTCAGTGTAAATGGACGTATTTCTGCACTTCTTGAGCTTGGGACGGGCTTTAATATGGAGTACAACGGCATAGAAAATGTGTATCTGAACGGAACCATGATGGGCTTTTCCCAAAAGGAAATTGATGCGAAGATGGATGACATCTTAAGTTTTGCAGATATCGGAGAATATGTATATCAGCCGGTAAAGACTTACTCAAGCGGTATGTTTGTGAGACTTGCTTTTGCGGTAGCAATCAATATCGAACCGGAAATTTTGATTGTGGATGAAGCATTATCCGTGGGAGATGTCTTCTTTCAGGCAAAATGCTATCACAAATTTGATGAATTTAAGAAAATGGGCAAAACAATTCTGTTTGTAAGCCATGATTTGAGCAGCATAAGTAAATACTGTGACAGAGTCGTATTGCTGAACCAGGGTGTCAAGCTGGGCGAGGGATCACCCAAAGAGATGATTGATGCCTATAAGCAGGTGTTGGTAGGACAGTATCCTCTGGGAGATGAGGAGGAAGAAAATCTTCTTGATGATGAGGAAATAGAAGCGGCAGCAGCGGCACAGGCAGATGGTGCAGGTGGGCCGGTCAATCCTGATTTGCTGGAATATGGAACTAAAGGAGCAGTGATTGAGGAGTATTATGTGACGGATGAAGCAGATAGAAAGTGCAGCGCCGTCATTAAAGGACAGCAGTGTAGTGTTCATATGACAGTACGTTTTATGGAGGATCTTCCCGCACCAATTTTTGCTTTTACGATAAAGAACATCAAGGGAGTGGAAATTACCGGCACGAACACCATGGTGGAAAAGGCGTTTTTGGAACCGGTTAAGGCAGGGTGTGTAAAGCACATTACTTTTACCCAGAAGATTGATTTACAGGGGGGAGAATATCTGCTTTCCCTTGGAGTTACAGGCTATGAAAACGAGGATTTCCAGGTCTACCACAGACTTTATGATGTGATGAACCTGACGGTAATTTCGGACAAGGATACAGTGGGCTATTATGATGCCAATACGAGAATCACTGTAACAGACCAGAAGTAATAGAGCGCGGAAGAAAGGAAGCATTTCATGAGCGGAGAAAATAAAAGACCGGAACCGATTCATTTAAAGGAAGAAGAATTATTGGGAAAGCTTCCCGAAAAAATAGGAAATGTGACCTTGAATTATCAGTATTATCCCGGCGAAGATTTGTATAGTGATGGGAATATTGAGGATGAAATTCTTGAAATTGTAAAGAACGTATCCAGAGTGGAGTATCCGAAAATCATAGAGGAAAGGAAAAGCTGGCCTATTCTGTATCATTTATCTCCGCTTCGGGGGAATATTGTGGACTGGCTCCCCATCAAACCCGGCGATAAGGTGCTGGAGATTGGCTCAGGCTGCGGTGCAATCACAGAAAAACTTTCCCAGAAGGCAAAAAGCGTTATCTGCGTGGATCTTTCTGCCAAAAGGAGCCATATTAATGCTTACAGAAATCAGGATAGGGACAATATTGAAATCCATGTGGGGAATTTTAATGATATTGAGCCTTCACTGGCGGAGGATTTTGATTTTGCCTGCATGATAGGGGTGTTTGAGTATGGTCAGTCCTATATTCACACAGAGACACCTTACGAAGATTTCTTGAAAATCATGAAGAAGCATGTTAAAAATAGCGGATGTATTGTAATTGCTATTGAAAATAAATTTGGATTAAAGTATTGGGCAGGGTGTAAGGAAGACCATGTAGGGACATATTTTAGCGGGCTGGAGGGATACCCGGAGGGAGGAAGCGCCAGAACCTTCACAAGAACAGGGCTGGAGAGGATATTCAGGAACTGTGGTGTAGATCAGTATTCATTTTATTACCCCTACCCGGATTATAAATTCCCAACCACCCTCTATTCCGACAGGCGTCTGCCCAATCTGGGAGAACTTACAGATAACATGCGTAATTTTGACAGAGACAGGATGGTACTTTTTAATGAAAAATATGTTTTTGACGGTATCATCAGGGATCAGATGTTTGATGTATTCTCCAATTCCTATCTTGTGGTAATTGGAAGAGAGCCGGAGACTTGTTATGTAAAATATTCCAATGACCGTGCAGCAGATTATGCTTTAAGAACAGAAATCGTGGATACGCCACAGGGACGAGTGGTCCGTAAGATCCCCTTGAATGAGGAAGCGAGGAAGCATATTCAGGGAATGAAGCGTTCCTATGAACTTTTGCAGAAGCGCTATGGGGGAAGCGGGCTTGCCATTAATCCCTGTGAATTGGCAGAGGATGGAAGTTATGCATGGTTTCCTTATGAGAAGGGAACTACGCTGGAAGAGCTTCTGGACGAATGTCTGGAAAAAGATGACATGGACGGATTTTACCGTCTCTTTGACCGTTATGTGGAACTGGTATCCTATAGGGAAGAACAGGCAGTAACTGATTATGACCTGATTTTTGCCAATATTCTGGGAGATGGAGACCGTTGGACGGTCATTGATTATGAATGGACGGTGGAGAAGGAGATTTCCTTCAGGGAAGTGGCTTTTCGGGCAGTTTACTGTTATGTTCTCGAGGAAGAAAAACGAAATAAATTAAATTTAGAATTAATAATCAGCAAGCTTGGCATTACCCAGCAGGAGGCAGAGGAGTGGCGGGAAAAGGAAGGAAAATTCCAGAAACAGGTTACCGGCAAGCGAAAATCCATGGGAGAGATCAGAGCCAGCCTTGGAACCTATTCCGTTGACCCTAAGGTTTTGATGGAACGTCATTTGCAGAAGATCTTGGATCAGAGAATTCAAATATATTATGACAGAGGGAATGGCTTTAGCGAAGCAGATTCTTTTTATATGCCGGATGTCTATGCAGACGAATTCAGAATTGAGGCAGAAATTCCTTTGGATGGAAATGTCAGAGCCCTTAGAGTGGATCCTGCAGACCGCTCCTGTATGGTAAAGATTACAGAACTCTACTTAAATGATACTATAATTCCGCTTCAGAAGAAGTATGTTGAAACTAATGGAAGTACCATTCACCCGGGATGTTATGTGTTTGACACCCAGGACCCGAATATCGTTTTAAAGGTGGCGGAGCTGCCTATGACTGGAGATAATATTCTGTCAGTAAAAATGGAATTAACTTCTATGCCGGCAGATATGGCGCAGGATATGATGAAAGCGAGGAAACATGTGTGGCATCTCTGAAACAGAATTTGAAGCAGTTATTAATCAATCGACAGCACAAATTGTATGAAAAAGAGGTAAAAGCCCGAAACCTGACTTATGATCGTTGGATTAGGGAACAGGAGAAACAGATAAAAATTGCGTCATCGATTTTTTTGAAAGACGATAAATGTCTGACAAATGATTTTGTGGAACTGCTTTTTGGCGGATGTAAAGATGAAAATGAAGGAAATCATTCAGAAAAGAGCGAATCATGTCGAGGATTTGCTTTTTCTGGGCAGGAGGCTAAAAATCGCAGGGAAGCAACGGGTATTTTTCTTCCTCTGGAATTATTTTGCTCAAAGGTTGATGAAATCCTAGGGAATTTTTCGACAGATGTTATTTTATTATCCTTATACGAAGGAAAAGTGAACGAAATTGCGCTTCCTATTGTTTGCGAAAAATTACTTGAAAATGAAAGTATAATCCTGATTTATGGAGATGAAGATATACAGGAAGAAAATGTCAGGGAAAATCCATGGTTTAAGCCGGACTGGTCACCGGACAGATTTCTATCCTGTTTTTATTTTGGCGGACTGGTGGCTGTGCGAACCAGGATGCTGAGAGAAGCATACCTCCACTGCAAAGAAAGAGGATTATTGGAAAGACTGGAGCGGGAACAGGATACAGAAGGAAGAGGCGCTTTCTTTGAACAGATGGAAATGCTCTATTTACTGTTGTTTGAAATGATGAAACAGCAGAACGCCTTTGTTAAGGGGCATGCTTCTTCCGGAATGCCGGTGTGTCATATTCGTCAGGTGCTATATCACAGCAAAAAGGATGGATATGAGCAACTAAAGGATTGCAGGCTGCCTGACTTTGCCGTAAGAAATGACGGGCAGTGGCAAGGGGAGGATGGAGAAACAAGTGGCACCGAAAGTTTGCTATCCATTATTATCCCCTCCAAGGATAACCCCGGAGTGTTGTTTCATTGTATCGACTCCCTGCTGGAGCGAACCAAGTCACGGTATCCTTTTGAATTGATTTTGGTGGATAATGGGAGCAATGATGAGAATCGAAGGTTGATAGAAGAGAAGGCAGAGCGGTTAAATCAGCATTTGAAGGAAAAAGATGGAGGAAAAGAGATTGATTTTCGGGGATGCAGCTATCTGTATCAGCCTATGACCTTCAATTTTTCAAGGATGTGTAATCTTGGAGCGGAAAAGGCAAAGGGTGAACTGTTATTATTCTTAAATGATGATATGGAGATTATCCAGCCGGATTGGATGGAACTGATGGTGGAAAAGGCACTCCTTCCTTATGCCGGAGCAGTTGGCGCAAAGCTGCTCTATCCTGATTCTGAGACGATTCAGCATGCGGGAATTACCAATCTGCGAGTGGGACCTGCACATAAGCTGCAATTTTTGGATGATGGAAGTGTGCATTATTATGGAATGAACAGAGGAGTTCATGATATGCTGGCAGTGACCGGTGCCTGTCTGATGGTAAGAAGAGAGGTCTTTGAACAGGCAGGAGGCTTCTGCGAAAAACTGGCAGTTGCTTTTAATGATGTAGATCTGTGCTATACCATCTATGAAAAAGGCTACTATAATATAGAAAGATGTGATGTGGTATTTTATCATCATGAATCGTTGAGCCGTGGAAAGGATGGAGAGTCGGAAG
>JAQXYZ010000057.1 GCA_029226935.1 Bacillota bacterium
TTACTCAATAAACCGTAAAAAAAGAAACCATTTGTTGCCCGAATCATATTTTTATCATATAATGGAAGTAGATAGCTTCTCATATGGCTTGGAAAGGAGCTGTATGGAGAAAGACTATTCCAGATCCCAGCTGGAAGACAAGGCGCTTAAGGCAAAGGCTGCCGCGGGAACGCTTACCAGAGAAGATTTAGCGCCACTTCTCTTAACCCCTTTAATGTCCGACAACAGCAGTATGCCTTCGCCTGTAAATTCTTAAAAAATGCAGATTTAAACGAAGTGAAGGAGGAACTGAGCATGACCGTACTCGGCGAAATGATATGGAATGATGGATTGGAGCGTGGCATGGAACAAGGTCTAGAGGAAAAAAGCAGACAAATTGTCCTCAACATGCTCAAAAGGAACATGCGGGATGAAGATATCTGTGCCATCGCAGAATGCGAACAGGATTTTGTGGATAAGATCAGGAAAGAAATTTAAGTTTCGGGGAGTCTCCCAAAATTTGAGATACTCCCACGTGCAAGCGTTATAGAACTATATGTCATTCTTCTGCCTTCGGATATTCATTGCACAACAATCGATAAGGCGGTTCGTCCTCCTCTATTGTTGGGAATCTGCCAACCTTCTCATAGAACCGATTATCTGTATTATCATCATTACACATGGATACTTCTCCAATCAGAACATCTCCCGTGCCCTCCACCACATCAAAATCGTGATATTGATGTGGCCAGAGCGTAATGCTCTCTCCCGGATGAAGCAGTACACCGGTTCCTGCGGGCACATAATAAGAACGTCCATCAGAATTGACCAGCACATCCGTATCTGCCAGTTCCCCATCTCCTGCATCATTATAGACATGAATAATCAATGTCCCGCCTCCGCGGTTAATGATATCCTCGCTCTTATTCCAGTGAAAATGCATTGGTGAATGCTGCCCTTCCTTGAGCATCAGCAGCTTTTCCGCATATACCTTTTTGTACTTAGGATCATTCTGATTGCCGTTACGCAAAGTAATCAGGGAAAATCCAACCTTGTCAAAATCTCCAAGACCATAATCCGTGATATCCCATCCCAGCATATTATCCCGGATTTCATCATACTCATGGTTCTTGTGCTGCCATTCCTCCGGTGTCCATCCGCAGAAGGGCGGGAGCGAAAAACCATGCTCTTTGATGAGTCTCTCCATATCTTTAATACATGCATTTATCTCTGATCTTTTCATCGTAATCCCCGCTTTCTCTTATGGTATTCTTTACCTTCATTATACTTTTGTTCCGCATAATTGTCATCCATTAATCCATTGCTTCATCTGCAATTAATCAGTATCCTGTGTGAAAAACCCCATATGCAAAGTAAGCAAGACTTCCCAACAGCTTTCCAATTGCAGCAGCTGTAATTGCCACTCCAAGCCCATGTCGAAAACCGATCCTCCTTGAAAAAATGGGGATTGAATTCAGCATTTCCGCAATGGCAAGAGCAAGACAGCCCACAAACATCCCGGCAAACAGCCCATACAGGATCAAAAACAGGCTCCCAATCCATGTCCAGACGATTACCGTTCGTTCTCCGAAAATCTGTCCTGCCAAAATCCACCCTCCGATATCGGCATAATCCGAAAACACACTGGCAAGTCCTCCACAAATAGTACCCAGAACCACTGCCTCTTCCAATGCAAAGACCTTTCTCGCCACATGCATTTTTCCTGCAAATCTCGGTATCAGTCCAACCGATACAAGCACCGTAAATACCCCCGCTGATGCCAGCAAGCCAAAGCTCAATCCCATTGCTCCCAGTAAAAGCAGTTTAGGAAACATCAATGGTCTTCCCCTCCCTGTCCGCAGTCTCAATCAGTGCCTTGTTGACATCTGTTTCATAAATCCTCATCTCCACTTCTATAGGGGTCGGGTCCTTGGTAATCCTCCTGCCTCCAATATGATTAAAGAACAAGATAATCCCTGCTGCCAGTCCAACAGAATAGGATACCTCCAAAATGCTATAGCCGTCCGAAGGATAACCCATAACTAACTCATAAACCTTGGCAAAAATCTTGTTAATATTGATATCATTGTGGAATGCCATGATCGTAAAGCCTGTTCCAAAGAAACTGATAGCAGCTACAAAAATCATTTTAAGCCATTGCACAAATCCTTTATGCCTGTTCACATCTACAAGTTCTATCAGCGTTGCATTTTCTCCCAGATTTTCCACAGAAACCTCGGGACATTCTTTTTCAATTAATTCAATTACTTTCAGGATGCTGATTACCTGTCTCTTTTTTTCTCCTTCGTGAAACTTATGCACCCTTAAGGATTTAGCCCTTGCGCATATATTTTTATCTGCACAATAAACGGAGGCAATATCCTTCACACTGACCTGTGCTTCCATTACCTCCGCATTCTGTTCTGCCTTTAAATATAAAACTGTGTTTGCCATATCTTTAAAGCCTCCGAAAATCACTTTCTTACAGGCTTTAGTATGACCCTTTTATTTATAATTATTCCAATATGAACTGCATCAGCACCGGATCATGATCCGAGAACTCATATCCCCAATTCATATGCTGGTAATAATTTACCTTCACATTTTCAGAAACAATAAAGCCATCCAGCGTGACAGTATAGCTGGTTTCCTCATCATAGGGTGTTTCGGCGCTTCTGTAAGTATTGTGTGCAACATCTTCCGCATCCTTGGCACAGTCAATTCCCATCTGGAAGCCTTCCGGCAATGTCTCTCTCGGGAAATTATAAGCCCATTTCGGCGCATTTTCCACTTTTTCTTCTCTCAAGTCATGATTAAAATCGCCGCCGCAGATAACATAATTTCCTTCCCGATAATCTGCCTCCATTTCCTCATAAAGGGTTGCAAGCTGCGCTGCTCGGATTTCATCACTGCCTCCATAAGCCGAGGTATGCACATTATAAATGCATAGCTGTCTGCCGTTCTCGGTAGGGATTCTTGAGATAGAATAGCATCTGTCCAAATCCATTAACTTGCTGAAAGACTCGGATATCGGCAGACTTCTTCTCATAGCATCCGTGATCTTCGCTCTGGAATAAGTCACAAGACCACTCTTGTTTGCACCGTGTGGCTGCCAGGGTGGAACGAAAAGAAATGGAGAGTCATAATTCTGTGCATAATCATAATAGTAACCTTTCACAAACTGATTTAACAATTCCAGTTCATCTACATGGTAAGAGCGGGTTCCGTCAATGTCCACCTCCTGTAACAGCACGAAATCAGGATTGACATCATTGATTACTTCAGCCATGCTACATACCCCTGCAATCACGCTCTCCTCATCGTCTGCCCACGATTGTTTACCGCCATCCATAAAAAAGCTGTAATCCTTGTGATATGCCCCGAAGCCAATATTATAAGTCATAATAAAATAAGCATTCCCCGGCACAATTTTAAGCGGTTCTTCGAAATAGGAATTCTCACCGTTTCTTTTGACTTCTAGGGTCAATTTATCAGGTAAACGGTAATAAGTCTTAAAAACATAGGCTGCATAAATGCCAAACGCTACTAAAATAACAAGCACTATCAAAATGATCCTTTTTACTGCTCTCTTCAATTCAAACATCTCCTGTGTCACAAATTATCCGCAGTGCCCTAACTTCTTTCACCGCAAATGCATTATCATTATTACTATAACACAGTTCAGAATCATTTTCACTGTTTATTTGCAGCTAACCAGTTCCACTGCATGGGCAATTCCGGGGATGCTCTGTCCCTCATTAAAGCTGGTTTTGCTCAGCAGTGCACCGGTTGGTACAAATAACACTCTCTTCCACTTTCCTTCCTCCAGCTGCTTTAGGATATATGCAGACAGCGTAATAGCGCTGCATCCGCAGCCGCTTCCCCCTGCATGAGCATCCTGGCTTTGGTCATAAATTTCCATACCACAGTCCATGTGGACTTTGGAAATATCCATTCCCTTTTCACGCATCATATCCCAAAGTGCCTTTTGCCCTACACTTCCCAAATCTCCTGTAATAATCTTATCATAATCAGAAGGTTTTCTGTCAAAGTCTGCAAGATGCTGCGCGATAGTGGCACAGGCTGCCGGTGCCATACATGCTCCCATATTCATGGAGTCCTTTAGACCAAGATCTACTATCTTTCCTATGGTAAGCCCTTCTATCATTGCCCTGTCATGTTCGCTTTTTGCACTGCTCAAGATAAAAGCGCCACTTCCCGTTACCGTCCATGTGGCAGAAAGTGGTCTCTGATTTCCATAGCCAAGTGGAAAACGGAACTCCTTTTCAGCACTTGCAAAGTGACTGGAGGTAACACAGGCTGCATGCTCTGCCATTCCCCCTGCAATCATGATGGTCGCCATGGACATACTAAGTCCGCAGGTAGAGCAGGCTCCGTACAAGCCTACCAAAGGAATGTGAAAAGCCCCAAGTCCAAAGCTGCTGGCAATGGATTGACCAAGTAGGTCGCCTGCAAACAGATATTTTATTTCCTCAGTTTTTAATCCTGACTTACCGATGGCAAGAGTAAGCGCTTCCTTCTGCAGCGTGCTCTCCGCCTCTTCCCATGTGTTGCACCCAAACTTGTCATCTGTACCAACCATGTCAAAGTTGTCCCCAAAGGGTCCCTGTCCTTCTTTGGTTCCGGCAACCGACGCACTGGCTCTTATATAAACAGGAATCGGGACCTTAATGCTCTGTTGTCCCTGCTCAAAAATTGCTCCTACTGTTTCTTCCATAAAAAACCTCCAGATGATTTACTTTTGGTTAGTTTCTACCATCTGAAGGTTTTTATGCGTTTATTTCATTTTATTCTTATCTTTATTTTAATACTTTTCCTTCCATTGCATTTAAGGTAATTATGTCCCTAAACTCTTCTCCCGATAACAGATCCGTTACCATTTCATATCCCATTCTCCTACAGGAAACCTCTACAGATTTACTTCCGTTATTAATTCCAATTAAAATCCGCTGCTTTTTGTCTGTCCTTTCAAAAAAATATACGTTATTTTCATCATCCACATATCGGGTCACAAAATCTCCGTATCTGATGGCATCATTTTCTTTTCTAAGCGCAATCCATGATTTTAATTTAGAGTAAAACCCACTTTCTACGTTCTGCCATGGCATTGCACTTCTGTAAGCTTTTTCCGTCTGCCCTGAAATATATAATTCATCCCCATAAAAAACAGATGGAATCCCTACCATCATAAGCATAAAAAACATTGCCAGCTCCAGCTTTTTTTGTTCCCCCATACAGTAACTTAAAAAACGCGGAATATCATGAGAATCCAGGAAATTCATCTGCACACGATTTACCGGGGCAGGATACCGCATCAGCATTCCGTGAAGCTGTGCATCAAACTCAGAAACATTTAACTTATTTTCAGCAAAAAAATCCCTGCAAAGATAAGAGAAAGGATAGTTCATGGTAGAATCAAACTGATCCCCCATAAGCCAGCACTGTGCGTTCTCCCATATTTCCCCTATCAAAAATATGTCTGGCTTAACCGAGCGCACCGCTTTTTTAAATTTTCTCCAAAAATCATGATTAATTTCGTTTGCCACATCCAGCCGCCATCCGTCGATATCTGCTTCCTCTATCCAGAATTTTCCAACTGACACAAAGTAATCCACCACCTCTGGATTTCCGGTATTTAATTTAGGCATTTCCTTTACATAGGCAAACGCCTCATACTCCGGAGGATCTTTCATTTCAACATTCTCAGGAAGGTCATAAAACCAGTCATAGTACTGGGACTGCTTTCCTCGTTTTAAGACATCACGAAAAGCTGCGAAGCCAGCTCCGCAGTGGTTAAATACACCATCTAAAATTACCCTGATGCCCTTTTCATGACATGCCATAACTAACTCTTTCAAGTCCTCATTTGTTCCAAGGCAGGGGTCCACACTGAAATAATTAATCGTATCATATTTATGATATGAAGAAGCTGTGAAAATCGGATTTAAATAAAGGCAGTTAATTCCCAATCCTGCAATATAATCCACATTTTGCTCTATCCCTTTCAAGGTACCTCCACGCACAACTCTTGAGACAATCTCTTCTTCCAGCATCACTTCTTTTTTTTCTTCCGACAAATGTCTATGTCCATCTGCAAAGCTGTCTGGAAAAATATGATACATTACAGCATTCTCTGCCCATGTGGGCATTCTGATGATATCTTCTCTTCTAATGTAAGGGAACTGAAAGAATTCCGTCCTGTTATCAGTAATTTCAGTATCAAACCCTCTTTCATAATAAAAGAATCTGTTTATTCCGTCATCCACAGTAAAGTAATAGCATACTCTGGTGTACTTATCCCTGATTATAGCTTCATAATAATCAAACAGTTCATCCTCCGCCACCTTTTTCATCTCCACCTTTTTTACGGGAATAGGATTTTCATATGCTACCCGGTCTCCATAAAAAACGCAACACTGCTTTAAATCATTCTTTTCTGCTCTCAGTCTAAGACATATGGTATGTTCATCCTGTGCATAGGCAAACTGGGAGAGCGGTATATGTAAAATGGCACATTTATTCATTACCCCTTTACCCCTCCTGCTGTAAGTCCTGAAACCATGTACTTTTGGATACAAAAGAAAATAATTAAAATTGGAAGCGAAACAAGAATCGCCGCTGCTGAAAACAATGGCCAACTGCGGCTGTAATCATCCGCCTGCAACTGATATAACCCTCCTGCCAATGTGTAGCTTTCCTCACTTAGCATGAAGGTAGTCGAAAAGAGATATTCATTCCATACAAAAATCAGCACCATTACACTTGTCACAATAATCGCCGGCATTGCAAGAGGCATAACTATTTTGTACAACATCTGAAAATCATTGGCTCCGTCAATTTTGGACGCTTCCTCTATTTCCACCGGGATGGTATCAAAATATCCCTTCATATTCCAAATACTGAATATACACATACTCCCTGCATAAATAATAATCAGTCCCATCCTTGAATTCAAAAGCCCAATATTTTTAAATAACCTAAACAGTGCAAACATTGATAAAATCTGAGGAAATGCATTGAGTAAAAGCAGCAGGTTAAGGACTGTCCGCCTCCCCCTATAGCGATATCTGGAAAACGCATAAGCTGCCGTCACCGCAAGGCTGATTGCCAACACCATAGTACCTACACTTAAAATCATGGAATTCTTAAACCACAAGAGAAACGGTTCTTCAACAACAATCTCATAATAGTTATCGAAAGTCGGATGTTCAGGGAAAAAGGACATTCCTCCAGAAAGTGCCCCACCACTTTCGCTAATGGACAGGGAAAAGGCGTATAACACAGGAACAAGTCCCAGAAAACACAAAATAATATAGAAAATATGTAGTACCGTAAGCTGTATGGTTTTCTTAATTTTTTTCACTTTTCTAGTCCTCCTTTACCCCTCTGTTCGTCCATGTAGAAAACAGAATAATAAACCCAAAAATGATAATGGATACTGCTGAAGACAAGCCATAATTGTTGGACACAAAGGCATTCTGGTGTGCATAAGTTATAATTGTCTGTAAACTTGCTCCCGAAAGCGATCCCTTTTGCATAGTTAGCAAATAAACAATGTCAAACTGCTTAAAGGTGGTAAAGGTTGTCATAATTACTGCCGGAGCTATTACAACACGAAGTGCTGGAACGGTAATATAAAGGTGCTTTGCCCAAAAGCCTGCTCCCTCCAGCTGTGCGCTCTCGTAGCTGCTTCTATCAATACTCTGCAAGGCACCATCTATAGTCATAATCATAAAGGGAAGCGCCATCCACAGGTTCAAAGCCATACAGGAAAAAAATGCTGGAACATTTTGAGACAAAAAATTTACTTTTTCCATCCCCATTGAAACCAAAATCTTATTCAACAATCCAAATTCCGTATTATAAATTCCCACTTTCCACAAAAGAATAGAGACATAAGCAGGCATTGCCCATGGAAACATTAACAACGTTTTGTATATTCTTCCGATTTTCAGTCCTTCCGTATTCAATCCAAGAGCAATGAAAAAGGCAAGTATTACCTGAAGCACCATATTGACTGCTGTCCACACAACAGTGGTTGCCAATGCTGATAAAAATCCCGAATCAACTTTCAAAAGCGCTCTTTTGTAATTGTCCAATCCAATGACCTCAAAATCAAACCAGTGGTATAGATTCATATTGGTAAGCGATATATATCCGGTATAAAAAATTGGAAATAAAATAATTACTGCTATAAGTATCAGCGCCGGCATACTTTGCATCCATGGTATCAGATTTTTACGCTTTTTCATTGCTCTTTCCTCATTTCTTATTGCATATCTTCAATTGCTGTAAGTGCATCCTGCTGGTATTTTTGGGTTGCAGTCTGTACATCCTCACCTGACTTATTGACTGCTGCCAGCATCCCTTCTGCCGGTCCCCACATTACGCTCATTTCCGGTATATTGGGCATAGGCTGTGCAGTCTGGGCGGTATCCTTGATTGCCACAATCATTTCATTGTCTGCAACTGCAGGATTGTCATAGGCCTCTATATTTGCAGGTGCACAGTTAGAGCTGATTGCCAGAATTTCTCCTACTTCTTTTCCTGCCAATGTAACCAGAACTTGGCTAATTGCATCCTTTTTACCTTCGGCAGCATGCTTCATGACACCTACACCCTGTACCCCTGAAAAAGGTGCAAGTCCGTTACCGTTTGGTAATTTAAAATCTGCCAGAGATTTGATTCCAAGGTCAATTCCCGCATCCTTAATTCCCGAAATCAGCCATGGTCCTCCTACAATTGCGGCTGCCTTTCCTTCATTGAAAAGTGTAGTTACCGTATTGTAATCTCCGTCTGCCTGTAATGCTGCAAATTTCTTATTATATTCCACTGCTTCAATCATTTCTTTCGTATCAAGCCCCGGATTTCCGTCCTTATCAATAATATAGCCTCCGAAGCCATTTATGATAGGTGCCACATTATAAGCTGTTGAGTGCTGGTTCACTACCGCATAATTTCCAGCTGTGGTATCTGTATGTGTTTCCATGTAAGCATATAATTCTTCAGTTGTCTCAGGCACAGCACCTTCCCAAAGAGACTTATTATACATAAAAAGCAATGTTTCAAAGTAAACCGGCATAAAATACTGGGTATTCTTATAGGTTCCTGCCTCTACAGTCATCGGAAGAAGACCTTCAAATACACTGTCATCTACCAGATCCTTGATTGGAGAAAGAATTCCCATTTCCACAAAGGTTCCCAAAGAATCATGTGCATAGAAATACATATCCGGTCCGTTTACTGCATCATTTCCATAGAGTTGCAGTTGATCTGTCAATCCACTCTTCTTTTCAAAAGAGACGCTGATCTGCTTACTCTCTAAAGCTTGGTTAACTGTGTCCGCAATGTTTGCCATAATTGCTTCGTCACCATCATGCCATATCTTAATTTCCACAGGCTCTGTGACAGTCTGAACAGCTTCCTTCTCCGAGTCTGCCGTTTCCTCCTTTCCTGTTTCCTGTGGTTTGCTTACACTTTCTTCTTCTTTGCTGCCCTGTCCGCTGCCGCATCCTGTCAGCAATGTAACCGCCATAATTCCACTGAGCATCAGACATAACATTTTCTTCATCATAATTTTCCTCCATTCCAAAGCATTTGCGCTTCTTTAGGAAACTAGTTTCCTAATTTTTTGATTGTTTTAAAAATTTCCGGGTCCCCTGAAAAAATACACTTACTATGTGTATGCTTATATTTTCAACTTTTATCATTATTTTTTCAATCATTTAAACTTATTTTTTGTTGACTTTGTTAGGAAAGCGCTATACTATAAAATCAAATTTAGTAAATATAACAATTGATAAAGGAGGAATCATATGCCAGTGACAATTAACGATGTGGCCAAAGCTGCAGGGGTGTCAGTTTCTACGGTTTCAAAGGTATTGAATCATAAAAGTTCCATCTCCTCTGCTACGGTAGACAAAGTTCAGCAGGTTATCCACGATTTGAACTACACCCCAAATGCCCGTGCAGTCAGCTTTGCCAGAGGGGACACGAGAACCATTGTCTACCTGACAGCTTTAGGTCGAAATCAAGCCTATCGCAATCCCCATATGTTTGATATCATGTGCGGTGTTCACAGTCAGCTGGCCGACAGCGGTTATTCCCTTACTCTTGTGGATACCTCCACAGACAACTATCCCGGTGAATCCGTTTCCAAAGTCATGGCACAGAAAAGTGCCGATGCACTTCTGGTACACGGTTCTGCCATCGCCAATGAAGAAACTGCCTCTTTAATCATCTCCGCCGGATTTCCCCATATCATTATCGGTCATCCCGGCTTCGACAGCTCTCTGTGTTGGATTGACACCAACCATGGTCTTGCCGGACAGTGTGCCGCGACCCATCTGATTAGCTGTGACTATACCAAAGCAGCTTTTATCGGAGGACGCAAAACCGACTATATTTCCAATCAACGTCTGAAGGGATTTATCGGAAAAATGCGTGATTATGGATGTCATGTACCGCCTGAATGGATTGCTTATACCGACTCCGGTACTAAAGATAGCTATCAGGCGGCAAAAAAGCTACTGGAACTTCCTTTCGGAAAACGTCCACAGGCCATTGTATGTGAGAACAGCTGCATTGCTGTAGGTATTTCCAATGCCATCCATGATTCTGGTCTTAAAGTTCCCGATGAAATTGCCTTCCTTACCTTTGACTCCTTTCCTTATTCGGGAATTATCGATCCGCCTCCTACTATTGTTGATATCGACGTATATGACATGGGCGTACAAGCTGGAAATATGATTCTTCGCAAACTGGAAAACCCAACTCTTTTCGTGCAGAGTTACACAACTCTTCCAGTTATCCTACAAGGTGAGACAACGCGTCCTGTAAAGGTACATCGTTCCTAAATCTGAATAAGCGGCGCAATGCGCCGCTTATTCAACCTACATATATCTGTTACTCTTCAACTCTTATTCCTGACCCAAAACTCCATGGTTCATCAAAAACTGCTTCCACAGTTCATTATAAACCCCCAACAGATGAATTTGGTCAAAGGTATATTCAGCCTTTAGGTTACCTTCCTCATCACATACCACCTCATTTACGTCAATATAAAAGAACTGTTTGTTATCCGCCAATGTTGCGATGGCATGATTTCTTGCGTTGATATTGCTGTTGTTAAAGATTGCATCTTCACTGTTCTTCTTGGCAGATACACCCATAATGCCCTGAATAAAGATCCGGGCATCCGGCTCAAGCTGATGTAGAGTATCCACCACTAACGTATACTGTTCTATAAAATCCTCTGTAGTGCCTCGCCCCAGTTCGTTGATACCTACCATCAGATATATTTTTCCGTAATCATTATTTTCCAATGCTTCCCGAACCGTTCCCAGCCCCTTAAAATTTTCCTCCAGCACCTTATAGATGGTAAGGGAAGTCTCACAATAAAAGTCTGCATGCTCCGATAAATCTGTATAATCCCGAAGACCTACTGTTCTGGAGTCCCCGATAAACAATGCATCATCAAAGTAACTTTCATCTACCGTATCAAAGGCATAAGAAGCTGCCCGCAAAACCCCCGCATCACCATAAATATCTGCTGAAATATGATTGAGATATTCCTCATGAGTGCTCTTTCGCAAAGGCTGAAGCCTTTCTCCACCGTCAGGAACATCATCAGGAAGCGCGTTCTCAGAAACAGAATTACCGGAGACGGATGGAAGCTGTTCTTCTTCAAAAGCAGTATCCTCTTGTTCCGGCAGCATAGTAGGCTCAGGCGATATCCCTTCTGTGGGAGTTGCTGCCGTCTCCTGACTTTCCTGCACTGCCATTACCTGCTCTTCCTCCGGAAGCTGCTGTGCCGTCGGAATGCTGCTTTTCCCCATAAAAATCTGCCACGGATAAATATCATCATTCATCCCTGTAAACATGACGGAAAGAATGGGCATCGTAACCGGATCATATTTCTGATCCGCATAAATTGTAAAACGACCCACAATTCCGATTATTGTAAAAAGCAAGCCCAAACCGATTAACAACATTAAGGTAGGGCACTTCTTTATCCACTTCATTCCTGCCTCCATTTTTATCAGAAGTTTAAATACATAAAAGGATTTCCCGAACTACTGGAAAGGAAATACACCGACAGCCAGAATACCACATTCAATAATATGATCATAATCGGATTTTTCTTATGCTTTTCATAAAACCCAAATACTGCCGGAATGCACAGAAAAATTCCGACAATAAAATAAATTCCGTAGTTCTCCAAATATCTGAAAATATCCTGCTGATTAACCGCTACACCTGCCCCACCGATTAGCGGAAACAGCCGTCCCAAATAAATCCCAAGCTGCTTTAAATCCGTGATGGCAAACACCACCCAGGTGAGCGGAATCAGCACCAGCACATAAAGGTTCCCGACCACAGGAAACTTTTGCAGGTATTTTCCGTAAAACAGCTTTTCCAGAATAATAAGCATTCCCAGCACGATACCCCAGATAATATAATTTAAGCCATTTCCATGCCAGATACCGGTCAGCAGCCACACCAGTGCGAGATTCAACACCAGGCGCTTCCTTCCGCATCGGCTTCCACCTAAGGGAATATACACATAATCCCTGAACCAGCTTCCCAGCGTCACATGCCATCTTCTGTAGAACTCCGCAATACTTTTTGAAGCATAAGGATGATTAAAGTTCTCAATGAAATTATAGCCAAGCATTACCATAAGACCTGATGCCATCAGGGAATATCCCCAGAAATCGAAATACAGACGTAAGGAATAGCCTGCTGCCCCCAGCCACGCCAGCGGCGTGGAAATGCTCTGAAATCCAATCATCTGAAGATCATTCCACAAAATTGAAAGTCTGTCTGCCAAAAGCACCTTCATTCCAAGTCCAAGGATAAAATATTTTAGTCCATCCTCAAACTGCTCCGTTCCGCAGGTTCTGTCAAGATCGAATTCACCCTCGTTGTATCTCATGATTGGCCCGGATACCACCTGTGGAAACAGAGTAAAGTAAAGCGCTGTATACTTAAACTTCGGCTTATTCCAGATTTCTCCACGAAGCAGATCTGCCTGAAAGGAAATCATCTTAAAAATATAAAAACTGATACCTAAAGGTAGAAGTTCATTGTCCACAAAAACGGCAAGGCCTTTAAAAACCGCAAGGAACAGAATGTCAATCCCAATTGCCGCAATCATGATCCTCTTGCGCTTCTTTATTTTCCATGGCGGTACGACATGCCCTTCGCCAAGCTCCCATACCTTCATTCCCAGATAGTAATTCAACAGGGTTGCCAAAACCAGAACCGTCAGAAAAACAGGCTCGCCAACCGCATAAAAAATCAGGCTGCCAGCCAACAGTATTGTTTCCCGATGTTTGGGGGGCACAATAAAATATATCACTAGAAATATAGGTAAAAACCGAAATAAAAATTCTAAGCTCGAAAAATTGACCATAACATTCCCCTGTCTTTATCATATGCCTGAAAACGCTCCCGCCAGCAATCATTGTATCATTCCCATTTTGAATCTACAAGGATGCCGCAAAAGTTTTCTTTGAATAATTTTTTTGAAACAATGCAAACTAAATAGCAGATGAATTTTTCATTTTAAAAGCAAAGCAGAAAGGTAAAAATCTATGAACAGTCCAAAAAGTGAAGAACAGATGTCTCTTGAAAAAGATTATGAGGAATATGTCAAAAAAATAACTCCTACCCACAATCTCTATCTGCAAATGCTGCGTGCCTTTATTACCGGCGGCATCATCTGCGTGATTGGACAGCTTCTTTTAAATTTTGCCGGAAATCAGCTGGGAATGGACAAAGAAATGTCAGGAAGCTTCTGCTCCCTGATTCTTGTATTTGTCAGTGTGCTGTTGACAGGTCTTAACATTTATCCCTCCATCGTTAAATTCGGCGGTGCCGGTGCACTGGTTCCCATTACCGGATTTGCCAACTCTGTCGCCGCTCCTGCCGTGGAGTTTAAGAAGGAAGGGCAGGTCTTCGGTATCGGATGTAAAATCTTCACCATTGCAGGGCCCGTAATTTTGTACGGTATCTTTACCAGCTGGCTATTAGGACTATGTTATTGGCTCCTAAAAATTATGGGAATCCTATAACAGGCGCAAAATCTACATTTTGCGCCTGTCTGCTGAATTGCATATTTTATTTATTCATCTTATAAACGGGGTCTGCCGGATAACCACCTTTTAGTTTCTGCATTCCTCTTTGAATTGCATCTTTAGAATTTTTCCAGTCAGCATCTCTGTTACGATAGTCAAATTTGTCTACCAGCCATGATACATCCCCCTGAAGGCGCTCCATGTTCTTCTCCATCAAATCAAACATAGCCGGATAGAAGTCTTTCTTTTCCTTATCATTCAATCTGGTCTCCCCATACTCGCACAGATCTCCAAAATGATGGAGGCAGAACCCTTTTCCTGAAAGAATACGGTTCTTAAAGTCATCATCCTTTTTATACATATAAAAGAAAGTGTCCATATATCTGTCATAAGTATCTGCAAACCGTTTGCAGATATAGCAGGATTTTTCTTTTTTCTCCACCCAGATACCGATTGGATTGACCCTCTGAGTATTTTTCTTAAGCTTCCCCATAAGTCCCGTCTTAGAAGGCACAAATTTCTTAAACTGCTCTTTCATTTCTTTGTTTATCTGCATATAGTGGGTCTTTAATATCCAGCCGTTTCCAAGGGTATTTCCATAGTCAAACATCTTCTTAAAATGCTCACGACAAAATCCCTCCTTATCGGTAGCTTCGCGCACATCGCTTTCCATGTAAGAGGAGCCTGAGCCCAGCACAAAATCCATAATATCCTGCTCCACAGCTCTTTCTATATAACAGAAAGGGCATTCGTCCCCCGCATTCACTGCATCATTTAATGGTATAGTGTAAAGTTTTTCCTTCATATTGCAATAACCTTCCCCAGACTGATTTTATGATTTGTAGCAGAGCTTCCTCATCATTTCCAGATATTGCCTCAACTCCTCATGAAAAATTTCCGGTTGGAAAGATCCGTTCAAAAAATGCTCCGTCATCAGTCCGTTGGTCGTATATTCTATCATCTTAGTAAGAAGCCTTACATTTGTTTCCTTTTTAAACTTGTCCTGATCTGCCCTTCCAATGATCTCCGCATACTTCTCAGGCAGCACGTCTCTTTTATCCTCTGTCTCAACCAGTGCCTCACTCACATTCTCTTCTCTGCTCTTGTTGATAAACTGAATCATATATGAATAGTTCTTCATTACTTGAAGCTGAGCCATTCCAATCTGCCCCATCAGTTCAAAATAATCTGTTTCCTTTGCAGAAACCCCTGTTGAAAGCTCCAGCAAAAGGTATCTGACAGAATAGTCGTAAATAAAGGAATAAAGCCCCAGTTTGCTGATAAAGTAATGGAACAAAAGTCCTTTACTGATTCCTGCCTCCTTTACAATATCATCCGTACTTGCATGCTCATAACCCTTAAGCGCAAACACTTTCAGGGCTGCATTAATCATTCTATCCTGCTTTTCCTTTTTCAGATCAAAAAACTTCTCATTCATATATACTCCCACTCCCATTTTCCCATTTAACACCAATATTGACTTTGCGAGTCGAACTCTAATATAACATATTTACAGGATTCCTTCAATCGCTTGAAACAAACTAGTAGAAAGTTTTTTTCTTCCCCCAATATCTTGTACCTTGGGTGCTTCTACATAAGAACTGTTTTATAGATTTTTTATACATATTCTCTTTTCAATTTCACAAAATAGTATTAAGATAGTACTAGACGACAAATAACCGAAAGGAGTACATTTATGTCCAAAAAACTTGGTAAACTCATACTTTTTTCAGCTGTAGCCGGTGCTGCTGCTTATGGTGCATACCACTATTTCCAAACCAAAGACAACGCTCCTTCCTCAGACAAAAATGAGGATACTGACGATGATTTTGATGATTTTTCCGAGGATCTTGATGACGAGACTGTTGAAACAAAGGAACGTTCTTATGTATCCTTAAATCTGGATAAGGCTGAAGCCATTGCATCAGAAGCATTCCAGAAAGCAAAAGAAGTAATTGCAGATTCTGTACAGCAGCTGCGCGAAAACGTAAAATCTGTGACAGAAAGTCAGGTTGTTTCTGACGCTAATTTTACTGACCTGACAGCAATCAACAAAGAAAAGACTGCCCAGGAGAATGATACTGCAACGGACGTTTCCAAAGACGAGACACCTGCACAAGAAGCAGCTGACGAGGATCACACTCAGGAAAAAACAACAGGCGAAGAACCTGCTGCCAGCGAGTCCGCTGAAAAAGTAGAAGAATTCTTTGATGATGAAGCCTAAAACCCCTTTTTTCTTTACAGACTATCATCATATTTCTTTTATATAGCATATATAACAATAATTTTCCATGAAATCAGACAGCCCGGAGCACTACAAATAAGTGCTCCAGGCTTCTTTTAGTTTCTGCACTCCTTGGAACAGCTCCTGCTTTTCAAGTGCTCCATACCCAAGCAGCACTGTTCCTTCAAAAACCGTAGTTCCCTGCTGCCTCTGTTCCATACACGCGTCTGATATTCCGTACAGCCTGACACCCTTCTCGGCAGCTGCCTTAAGGAGCTCCTCCTCTGGTATATGCTTGCGGCTGGTCAAAAGGATATGAAGCCCCGCATTTTCTCCTGATATTCTGAATCCTTTCTTAAAGGATTCCAGTTGATTCAGGAGAAAATCATGCCGCTCTCTGTATCCTTTCCTCATTTTATTTAAGTATCGCTCAAAATACCCATTCTTAATAAATTCATTCAATATCCGCTGGTCGATCCGTGATACGGTACACGCATAAAAACCACAGTTTTTCCTATAAACCTCCAACAGCTTTAGCGGCAGCACCATATAGCCCACGCGGATAGCAGGCGCGATAGATTTCGAAAATGTCCCCATATAAATGACTTTTCCCTCTCTATCAGATGCCTGAAGCGATGGAATCGGTTTTCCTTTATAACGGAATTCACTGTCATAGTCATCCTCAATCAGGTATCTGTCCTCATCCTCATCTGCCCACTTAAGCAGTTCAAGCCGTCTTCCTATGGGCATTACCACGCCTGTAGGATATTGATGGGAAGGCATGACATAAGCAACTCTTGCTTTTGTGTTTCGCAGTTTCTCCACATCCATACCATTTTCATCTACAGGAATTGCCTCAATTTCGTATGCAAAAGATTGAAACACTCTGTAAGCGCGCTTATAGCTGGGATCTTCCATAGCAATCGGTACATGTCTGCCCAGAATTTTCTCAAGCAACATAAACAGATAGTCGGTTCCTGCCCCGATAATGACCTGCTCCGGCGCACAGTTTACCCCTCTTGAAGAATGCAGATATCTGCTGATGGTCTCCCGCAGTTCCCGATCTCCCTGTGCGTCTCCCAATGCAAACATCTCACTGTTGGCATCTACCAGAATATTTTTGGTAATTTTCTTCCAGGTTGCATAAGGAAAGTCTTTAAGACTGATAGCATGTGGAGAAAAATCATATAATACTTCCGTTTTACCTTCTGCCTGCTCCTGCATTCCTTCCATAAGCGAAATCTTTTCACTTTTTACAGGCTCACAATTTCTTCCTGTTCCGCTCGTGGTGGAAGCTTCCACACCATTTGAAAGATGAAACAAATCCTCCACCTGACTTACAAAATACCCCCTACAGGGTCTTGCTTCTATATACCCTTCAGCGGTAAGCTGCCCATAAGCAAAATCCACAGTACTTCTGGCCACCTGAAGATATTCTGCCAGAGAACGAGTTGAGGGAAGCTTCTCACCTTTTCGAAGCTTCCCTGTTCTAATTTCATCCCTGATATGTTCATAAATCTGCTGGTACAAGCATTTCCCGGCATTGTCTGTCAACTGTATTGTAAGATCATTCATAACTAATTGGTCTTTTTCTCCTTGATCTTTTCAAGCAACACTTCCTTTAAGTCCCGTGCCTTATCTTTCATTCTGTTGGTTGCCGCCGGAGAGGTCAGTATACTGGAAATCATTTTTGATGCCACATCATACTGCTCAAATTCCATGGAAAGTGCTGAAATCAAATAATCCACAGTAGTCTCATCCATTCCGCACATAGGATAACCTTCTGCCTGTCTTGCGGCAACAAATCCTTCCAGTGCATTTTGCAGAAATTCATTTTCCTGCGCTTTGATTTCTTCTATTTCCTTTGCAGAGGTTTCACCTGCTTTTTCGCAGTTCTCTCTCATGCTGCGAATAAGCCACCCGGCTTTCAGACAAATATATGCCTTTTCACTTGCCTTGGCATGCTTTACAATGGCATTCGCAAGACATAACTTATATCTTCCAACCGCCTCTTCATAAGTATAGGTATCCTTCTTTTCATTAGCAGGTTTAAATGCTCTGGAGATATTCTCCTTGATTGCCTTGGACTGAGAAGAAGTCAATCCTCCAAAATATCTGGTAAGTGTAGAGTATCCACAATGCGGACAAGAAATTACATCATACTTCAAAGGCTCAATATTTTCATATACAGGCCGCAAATCCAAGTCCGTATGGGAAAGCTTGGCTTTTCCGACTTTCATGGTTCTTGCCTTAATCTGACCATAACACACCGGACATTCATAGGTCTTGTCAAACAGATAATCTGCCTCCTGTATGACCGGTGTCTTCCCGGAATCCTTCGCCAGCACCGCTTCCTTTTTTTCTTCTTCATACAAATCCATACTTTCCAGATTTTTGAGCCCCAGTGCTCCCAATCCAGATAATAATCCGGCCATTTTCCGTACCTGTCCTTTCTCTTATGCCTTTGGCAATACATAGGAGCTCTTCAGCGAGACGATCCTGTTAAATACAAGCGCCCCCTCCTTTGAGTCCTTAGCATCCACACAGAAATATCCCTGACGTACAAACTGAAAGCTGTCATAAGCCTTTGCATCCTTCAAAGCAGGCTCTAAATAACATTCCTTCAAAACTGTCAGTGAATTAGGATTTAAATTCAGACTTCCGTCCTCATTGTAAACACCTTTTTCCTCATCAATAATATTCTCATAAAGTCTTACTTCTGCTTTCACTGCTTCCTTTGCCGGAACCCAATGAATTGTACCCTTTACCTTGCGCCCCGTAAATCCGGTGCCACACTTGGTCTCTGGATCATAAGTACAATGAACCTCAATCACCTTGCCGTTTTCATCCTTAACGCATCCAGTACAGGTTACAAAATAAGCATTCATCAGACGCACTTCATTGCCGGGGAACAAACGAAAATATTTCTTCGGGGGTTCCTCCATGAAGTCCTCCCGGTCAATATAAAGCTCTCTTCCAAAGGGCACCTGTCTTGTTCCCATCTCCTCATTTTCAAGATTATTGGCAACTTCCAGCATTTCTGTCTGCTCTTCCGGATAATTGTCAATAATCAGCTTTACAGGATCAAGCACTGCCATCATACGAGGTCTCTTTAATTTCAAATCCTCCCTGATACAATACTCAAGCATTGCATAATCTGCAGAAGAATTGCTCTTGGACACTCCGCACAAATCCACAAACAGCTTAATGGATTCAGGTGTAAATCCTCTCCTTCTTAGAGCGGCAATGGAAACCAGTCTGGGGTCATCCCAGCCGTCCACAATTCCTTCCTCTACCAGCTTCTTGATATATCTTTTACCGGTGACCACATTGGTCAAATACATTTTTGCAAATTCAACCTGCTTAGGGGGATTGGGATATTCCAGTTCTCTCACTACCCAGTCATACAAAGGTCTGTGATCCTCAAATTCCAAGGTACAAATAGAATGGGTAATTCCCTCAATGGCATCCTCAATGGGATGTGCAAAATCATACATGGGATAAATACACCACTTATCTCCTGTATTGTGATGAGTCATATGTGCCACACGGTAGATAATCGGATCACGCATATTAATATTGGGTGATGCCATATCAATCTTCGCACGAAGAGTCTTTTCTCCGTCCTTAAACTCACCGTTTTTCATTTTCTCAAAAAGTACAAGATTTTCTTCCACACTTCTGTCCCGGTTAGGATCATTCTTACCGGGTTCTGTAAGTGTACCTCTGTATTCTCTCATTTCTTCTGCAGTAAGGTCAGAGACATAAGCCTTTCCCTTTTTAATCAGCTTCACTGCTCCCTCATACATCTGGTCAAAGTAATTGGATGCAAAGAATAATCGGTCTTCCCAGTCGGCACCGAGCCATTTGATATCAGCCAGAATAGATTCCACAAACTCCGTCTTTTCCTTGGTGGGATTGGTATCGTCAAAGCGCATATTAAACTTACCGCCATATTCCTGTGCAAGCCCATAATTAAGCAAAATACTCTTGGCATGTCCAATATGCAGATACCCGTTAGGTTCAGGCGGAAACCTGGTATGAACAGTATCATACACCCCTTCTGCCAGATCCTTGTCTATGATCTGCTCGATAAAGTTTCTGGAAACAACTGTTTTTTCTTCTTCCGTATTATTGACCTTAATCTCATTTTCGCTCATTGCTCTCATTACCCATATCACTGTTCAATGGGCTTTACCTCCTACAGCCAGTTTCATTCGTCATATTCTTAGTAATCATAGCACACCGGACTGGATTTATAAAGCAGAAATATCAGGTGTGTATTTTTTTTCGAAGGCATCCTGCGGCATAGGGCGGTCGAAGTAATATCCCTGCACCATGCAGGTACAGATTTCTGCCAGGATCTGATACTGTTTTTTGGTCTCTACACCCTCTACACACAAATTTACACCAATGGCAGTTGCAAGTTCGCCCACCATTTTGATAAAGGACTTGGCATAAGCATCTCTCTCTAAATCCTTGATGAAACTCTGATCTACCTTAATTACATCAAAGGGAATTTCTCTGATGTGATTAAGGGAAGAATAACCTGTTCCAAAATCGTCCAGTGCAATTCTTACTCCTAATTTTTTGATGCTTGCAAGAATCTCCTTCATGCGCTCCATATCGTTAATTGCCAGACTTTCCGTAACCTCCAGTGTAAGATTGCATGGCGCAATGCCTGTTTCCTTTACGGTCTTTTCGATGGTTTCCACAATATCAGCCTGTAACAGCTGCACTACGGACAGATTCACGTTTACCTTGTAATTGGGATATCCGTTATCATTCCAGTTCTTACAGGTTTTGCAGGCTTCCCTGAGCACATGATTTCCAATCGGATTAATCAGCCCCAGATATTCTGCAAGCGGAATAAACTCTGACGGAGGGATAAATCCCAATTCTGCGCTATTCCAACGAACCAGTGCTTCTGCGCCGGTACATGGAAGCCCTTTCTTCTGAATATCAATAATCGGCTGATAGTATACCTCAAACTCATGATAGCCCTTCGCAGAGGCATCCCTCATGTTCTTTTCCATATCAAGGCGCTTTCCCGATTTGATACCAAAGCTGTCCGCATATCTGGCGATCCTGTTCTTTCCTGCCTTTTTCGCCTCATACATTGCAATATCTGCTTTTTTGATCAGATCATGGATTGCACTGCCCGCTGACGGAAACTCTACGATCCCCATGCTCATGGTACAGTAATAATCCGCATCCTTAAGAAACCAGGGTTTCATAAAAATCTCCCTGATGGACGAGATAATCTGTTCCGTCTGGTCATATTTGTCGGGAGGGATGATAATTACAAACTCATCTCCGCCCATACGGTAACAGGTATTTTCAATCCCTTCAATTCTTTGAAGGCTGTGTGAAATTGCTTTAAGCAGCACATCCCCATATTGATGTCCCAAGCCATCGTTGATATGCTTAAAATCATCCAGATCCAGATAAAGCAGCACTCCGTTTCCCATGGAAACATTTGCTTCATCTACATATCTCGCAAGATCCCTTTCGCAGGACATGCGGTTATACAAGCCTGTAAGGAAATCAGTATTTGCCTGCTGTTCAATCTTTCTCTGGTAAATCTTCTTTTCGGTAACGTCATACAATGCGCACAGAAGAACCTGCCTTCCGTTGACCCATTTAATCTGCGTATAATACAGATCGTACCATTGTTCTCTTTTGGGAAGGTAAATTTCGCTGATACCACTTTCTCTCTGTATCGCTTCATCCAAAAGCGCATTTAAGGTTCCGTCTGTCAGTTCACATTCAAAAATGTGGCGCAGGCTCTGGTTGGAAAAAAGTACCCTTCCCGTTTCAATATCCCTGACATAAACGGCGCTGCCTACATTATCCAAAATTGTTTCCAAAGATGCATAAGAACCGGCAAGGGAATTTTTCTGAATACGTCTGGTCAATATGCTCTGCAAAATCTTGACAGAGTCATTTAAGAACTTAATTTCTTCCAATCTCCATGCTCTGTCCCTGACCTTTTCTCCAAAAAGGGCATACATGGTAACAGCTCCGTTTATGATGATGGGCATCACAATTAAAGCCTTGAGCTTTAGTGCCTTTATCTGCTCCTTTTCCTCATCATTCATCATGGAATTCTGTGATAATACAAGAGTTTTATCGACCCTAAAAAGAGAGCTGCACTGAACATCTATCACATCTAAAGGTGCGCGTTCAATATTCTTTTCATACCACTCAGCGATGACATCAAGATGGTTCCTGTCTTTTGCCTCCCTGTAGACTACCGCAATACTAAGTTTCAGAAATTCCCCCACTGTGCCAAGAAGCTTTTGCATAACCCCTTCAATTGCTTCTTCACTCTCTAAGAATTGTACAACTGCGGTAAGCGCTTCTGCCTGTCTTAAATTCTCTTCCATTTCCCTTTCAGAATACCGGCTGCGGCTGCTCTCTGCCTGTGCCTGAATAGTTGTAAGCTTATACCCAAGCAGCACATCCGTAATATCCCTGAGAGTATCCACCGCTTTGGCAAACTGCCCTTCGGTAACTACACTGGTTATTTCGTCAATAGGGGGATTTTCATAATTTTCCACATCCTCCGCGTCAGAAAGTACACCACAAACAAGCCAATTGATAACTGGCTTACCGTCTATCTTTGACGAGATTACTGCCAGACGGAAATTAGGATAAGCCGTTTCCTCTATCGCCTGATCCTCAAGTGTGCTTTCTGCCACACGATGCAGCATATTCAAAAATTGCTCGTTATCGATATATCTTTTTATTCTTTCAACTTCATTTTGATTTCCGCCAAATTCAGTAAGCGGAGTGCCCTGACCGTCTACACAGCATGCGAACACATTCGCAGTGTCACAAAAGTGCTGCTGCCACTTTAACAGTTCCTTCCCTTCAATCAGGCTCTGTATCAGCGGCGCTGCATCCTTCTTATAAACAGCGTTGTCTAATATACCCACGTAAGTTATGCTCCTTCCATCCTCATATTATTTTATACTCCGTTAATCCCCCTGTATACCAATCATCATGTTCTAAGATGTCCTATTGGACACAGAAAGCCTCAGACCCCCTCCGGTGCCTCAGACTCTCTGCTCATACACACCTTACTCGTCTACGCTGTAGTTTGGTGCTTCCTTCGTAATATGAATGTCATGTGGATGACTTTCCTTAAGGGATGCTGCCGAAATCTTGATAAATCTTCCATTCTCCTTGAGTTCTTCAATGGTAGCTGTTCCACAGTATCCCATACCGGAACGTAATCCTCCCATCAGCTGGAACACGGTATCCTCTACGGTTCCCTTATAAGCCACACGTCCCTCTACGCCTTCCGGCACCAGTTTCTTTGCATTTTCTTGGAAATAACGATCCTTGCTTCCATTCTCCATAGCGGCAATTGATCCCATTCCCCTATAAACCTTATACTTACGTCCCTGATACAATTCAAAAGTTCCGGGGCTTTCATCACAACCTGCAAAAATACTTCCCATCATACAAACATTTCCACCTGCTGCAATCGCCTTGGTCATATCGCCTGAATACTTGATACCACCGTCTGCAATAATCGGGATGCCATATTCCTTTGCCACCGAATATGCATCCATGATAGCGGAAATCTGAGGAACACCGATTCCTGCAACCACACGGGTGGTACAGATGGAACCAGGACCAATTCCTACCTTAACTGCATCTGCGCCTGCTTCAATCAAATCGCGGGTTCCTGCACCTGTAGCAACGTTACCTGCAATTACCTGTAAATCGGGGAATTTTTCTTTAATCATTCGAAGGCTGCGCAGCACGTTCTCGGAATGTCCATGAGCACTGTCAAGAACAATCACGTCTACCTTGGCATCTACCAGTGCTCCTACTCGGTCAAGTACATTGGCAGTAATGCCTACCCCGGCTCCACACAAAAGCCTTCCCTGTGCATCCTTTGCAGACAGGGGATACTTAATTGTCTTTTCAATATCCTTAATGGTAATCAGTCCTACCAGATTATAATTGTCATCCACAATCGGCAGCTTTTCCTTTCTTGCCTTTGCAAGAATCTGCTTTGCCTCCTCCAGGGTAATTCCCGCTTTGGCGGTAATCAAGCCCTCCGAGGTCATGGATTCCTTAATCTTTTTGGAAAAATCGGTCTCAAACTTTAAGTCTCTGTTGGTAATAATTCCTACCAGCTTTCGTCCTTCTGTAATCGGAACGCCGGAAATGCGGAACTTTGCCATCAGGGCATCTGCATCAGCCAGAGTATGCTCCGGCGACAGGGAGAAGGGATCTGTGATAACACCATTTTCAGATCTTTTTACCTTATCCACCTCTTCTGCCTGAGCTTCAATTGACATATTCTTATGAATAATGCCAATCCCGCCCTGTCTTGCCATGGCAATTGCCATTCTGTGCTCTGTAACGGTATCCATTCCCGCACTCATCATGGGAATGTTCAGTTTGATTTTCTTTGTCAACCATGTTGTCAAATCCACTTCGTTGGGAACTATTTTTGAATAAGACGGCACTAAAAGCACGTCATCAAATGTAATTCCTTCGCCAATTATCTGACCCATTTTTTCTCCTCCTGCATTCTATAATTAATTATTACATTACTGCCACTAATCAATGAACACCTTTCTGGGTGCTACCATCTGCATTGCCTTAATCATCGCTTCATTTGGTTCAAAGATGACCTTTTTCTGTCCATCATAAAAGAATACATATCTGCGGTCAGGCTGCTTTTCTTCACCTGAGCTATAATCAAATACTTTATCTTTTCTGTTTTTGAAATTGTCCAGATGCCATGATTTGACCGGTGCCACAATTTCCATCTGATCTAAATGGAACACTGCCACCCGTTTTCTCTTGCTCTTTGCCATGACCTTGTCAATTACAAGCTCTTTATCTACATAAAGATACTCATATTCAAGTTCGGAATTCATATAGACAAAATAGAAAATCACGCCAAATGCGACTCCAATGAGAAGCGCCGGGATTAGAATAAAACCGATAACTACAAAAATGACCGTCAGCATAATAAGAAGAATCTTCAGAAGCGTCATATATGCCGGAGTTTTTTTCTTAATAAGGCATTCTACATAGGTTTCGTTCATAGTTTCCTCCAGTTATTAATTTGTGATGCCCAAAAAAGGGTAAAAGAATATTTATATTATGATAGTATATTTTTCAGAAAGTTTCAAGACAATATAGACTTGATTTTTCCCTTCATTGACACTCTTTTATAAAGTTGGTATGATTCTTATTAATTAGGCAGTCAGATACACAGGAAGGGAGATCAGTTATTATGAACAGGGATATCAGAAAAAATCATGAATATCAGGGTGTCCGTGATGAGATCAGACAGCAGCACCAAAAAACAAAGGACATGTCCCTCAAAGAAAAAATTTCCTACTTTTTGTATTACTACAAATTTCATACCCTCATTGTAATCGTCGCGATTGCAGTGATTGTAACTCTGGTTCATGATATTGTCACCTCAAAGGACTACTGTTTCAATGCAATCATGCTGAATGTCGGTTCTGATCCAATTTCCGGCACTGAATTGTCTTCTGATTTTTCCGGTTATGCCAATTTGGATACCAAAACCTATGAGTGCTATATTGACACTGCAACCACATTTAGCCTGCAATCCTCCAGTCAATACGATATGGTAACCTCCCAGAAGATCTTTGCCATGGAGGAAGCCGGAGATCTTGACTGCTTCGTTATGGATTCCGAAGTTTTTTATCATTATGCAGTCAACGAACTTTTTATGGATCTGAGCTCATGCTTTACAGATGAAGAACTGGAGAAATACGCTGATTACCTCTACTATATCGACTATATTGATGCGGAGGAAGTTGAAGAGGTTAATACCGAGGCTGAAACACACCGTCATCCCGAAGAGATGGAGAACCCTGTTCTGGTAGGTATTTTTATTTCTGATTCTGCTTTTATTGAAAAAACCGGAGCTTACCCGGATGCCATTCCTGTATTCGGCATTGTGAATAGCAGCCACAGAACTGATACATGCAAAAAATATTTGGAATTTCTCTTTGATGAATCTGTTGATTTTTCTCATCTAATCGGACAGGGCATCTATTAATTGCAAAACCCGCCTCTACCTTTTGACAGAAGCGGGTTTTCTTTTTGATCAATTAAAGCTGTGAAATTACAAAAATATTATAAATTGCCTTAATGGCAGTCTCAAAATCATCATTTGCCACACCAATAATGATGTTAAGCTCACTGGAGCCCTGATCAATCATTTTCACATTTACATTGGCATGTGCAAGAGCTGAGAAAATGCGACCTGCAGTTCCTCTTGTAGATTTCATTCCCCGTCCTACTACTGCAATCAGCGCAAGGTCAGCTTCAATTTCTACACAGTCAGGATCTGCCAGTCTGTGAAGTGCAGAAACAACCTTCTGTTCCTTATCCATGAATTCATCCTGATGAACAAACACGGTCATGGTGTCAATGCCGGACGGAACATGCTCAAAGGAAATTCCATTATCCTCGAATGCCTGCAGTACCTTTCTCCCGAAGCCAATTTCTGAGTTCATCATCGCTTTCTCAATATTGACCGAACAGAAGCCTTTCTTTCCAGCAATACCGGTAATCACATATTTTGATTTTTGGCAGGTACTCTCAACAATCCAGGTTCCCCCATCCTCCGGTCTGTTGGTATTGCGAATATTAATCGGAATTCCTTCTCTTCTTACCGGGAAAATTGCATCCTCATGGAGTACGCTTGCACCCATGTAAGAAAGCTCACGCAGTTCTCTATAGGTGATAGTTTCAATTCCTTCAGGATTTTCGATAATTCTGGGATCTGCAATGAGAAAGCCTGACACATCCGTCCAGTTTTCATAGACATCTGCCTTTACCGCTCTGGATACAATGGAGCCGGTAATATCCGAACCGCCTCTTGAAAAGGTTTTTACCCTGCCATCTGCATATGCGCCATAGAATCCCGGAATTACAGCACATTCTGTTTTTGCAAGACGTTCTCCCAAAATCCGGTTGGTAAGCTCAGAATCGAAGTCCCCCTCATCGGTGAAACGAATAACCTCTGCCGCATCTATAAATTCATATCCAAGGTAAGCCGCCATAATAATACCATTTAGATATTCTCCACGGGAAGCCGCATAGTTTTCTCCTGCTTTTTCCTTAAAATTCTTTTCAATAGTCTTAAATTCTTCTTTTAAACTGATGGTAAGTCCAAGCCCGTCTATAATATCCTGATAACGTGTTGCAATATCTGCCAGTTCCTTTTTGAAATCCTTATCTTCCGCTGCCAGATGATAGCATCCGTAGAGCATATCGGTAACCTTGGTGTCACCCGAAAATCTCTTCCCGGGAGCGGACGGAACCACATAACGCCTTTCTTTGTCTGCATGAATAATATCACCGACTTTTTTAAATTGCTCTGCACTGGCAAGTGAGCTTCCACCAAATTTTACTACTTTTTTCATTACAATAACCATGCCTTTCCATAATCTGCAAATCTTAATCCTCAAACACCGATATGCAGATTTGTTCTTATTATATGCGCTTTTACTTTTCCAAAAGCTTGTCTATCATTGTATGCCCCAGAGGAACATAGTTTCCGCTTTCCCTTGCTTGTCTTTCATTATAATTCCACAGTTCTTTCTTCTCTGCTGTACTGTCGTATAAAAGATATGGGACGCTGTCTCCGGTATGTGTTCTTACTCTGATGGGCGTAGGGTGATCAGGAAGAACCAAAAGTCTGTAGGCTGTTTTCTCCTTATCGAGTGCATCTGTCAAAGGAGCAATAACCCGCTTGTCAAGAAATTCGATTGCCTGAACCTTCTTTTCCACACTGCCCTGATGTCCCATCTCATCAGGCGCTTCTACATGAATATAGGCAAAGTCATAACCATCCTTCAATGCATCAAGGGCTGCCTGAACCTTTCCCTCATAGTTGGTATGCAGTCCGCCATTGGCACCTTCCACATGTGCAACACCCATGCCGGCTCCCACAGCAATTCCCTTAAGTAAATCTACTGCCGAGACCATCATCCCTTTTAAACCATTCTTTTCTTCAAAGGAAGAAAGCATGGGCTTAGTCCCTGCCCCCCAGAACCAGCAGCAGTTGGCAGGATTCAGTCCCTGTTTTTTACGCTCTATGTTAATGGGATGATTGACTAAAATCTCATAACTCCGCTTCATCATACGAAGAAGATTTGCGTCTGTGGGAAGGTACTGCCCGATGACCTGGCCAAGCACATCATGAGGCTGTGACAGTTCTATCACACTTCCCTTGTTCCAAATCAGGCAATGACGATAACTGGTGCCCACATAAAACTGATAGGTTTCATTCTGTAACTCTGCCTTGACTGCCTCAAGCAGGACAGCGCAGTCCTGGGTACTGATTTCACCCGAACTGTGGTCAATGATGGTTTTCTCTTCAAAAGGAACATCATCCTCCGAAATCGTCACTATATTACAACGAAGCGCCACATCCGTGTCTTTCATGGGAACACCAATGCTGAGTGCCTCCAAAGGAGAACGCCCTGAGTAATAACGCTTAGGGTCGTAACCAAGAACGGAAAGATTTGCCGTGTCTGATCCCGGCTTCATTCCCTCCGGGATGGTGTGCACCAGTCCAATTTCCGACAGCTTACTGAGACGGTCCATTGCCGGGGTGTCTGCATATTCAAGTGGGGTTTTCCCCTCCAGCGCTTCTATAGGTTCATCTGCCATGCCATCCCCAAGCACTATAATATATTTTTTATCTGCCATTTTTTCTTCCTCGATTCCGGTTAATCCTCTATTCTGATGCGGCTGATGATTCCTACCTCTTCAGCCTTTCTGTTGAATTCCTTTTCTGTCATTGCATCTGTGATAAATCCAAACTCTCCGGGAACCTCTGCCTCAATCACGCTGACACTTTCAAATACCTGAAGTGCCTTGCTCTCCTGCTCTAATGGCACTCTCACGAAAAATCTGCGGCTTGCCTCCTCGATTCCGGTAAGTGTCACATCTTCTGCATCCCAGAAGCACATGATAACTTTGCCAAGATGCCTTGCACAGTCCACCACATCAGATACCACTGCGCTGGCAGTAGGCAGCTTTCCCGCACCCCTGCCATAATACATGGAATCACCTAACATGTTGCCGTGCACACATACGGCGTTAAACACATCGTTTACCATAAACAGCGGATTGGAGGTACTAATCATGCAGGGCGCCACCATAGCATAAAACTTTCCGTCTTCCTCCTTACTCTGCGCAAGAAGCTTAATGGTCTTTCCGCAAGCATGTGCATAAACAAAATCCGTTGCCGTAATTTTGGTAATTCCCTCTGTATAAATATCTTCATATTTTACATTTTTGCCACACATCAGTGAAGAAAGGATTGCTATTTTACGACATGCATCGTATCCTTCCACGTCAGCCTCAGGATTTCTCTCTGCATAGCCCTTTTCCTGCGCTTCCTTCAGAACATCCTCGAAATCTGCGCCTTCCTTCTCCATCTTAGACAGGATATAATTAGTCGTTCCGTTCAGAATCCCTGTAATAGCATCAATCTTCTCTGCCGTGAGTGAATAGTTGAGCGGACGAATAATCGGAATACCACCGCCTACACTGGCCTCAAACAAATAATTGCACTTATTGTCATGTGCAATCTTAATCAGTTCCGGCCCATGAGCAGCTACCAGCTCTTTGTTGGAGGTACATACGCTTTTTCCTGAAAGCAGCGCTCTTTTGGTAAACTCATATGCCGGTTTCAATCCGCCCATGGTTTCGCAGATAATCTTTATCTCCGGATCGCTCAAAATCTGCTCCACGTCGTGCACAATTTTGTCTTCAAAGGGATCTCCCGGGAAATCTCTTAAGTCCAAAATATATTTAATATTGATTTCTTCGCCCGACTTCTTGTTTATCTCTTCTTTATTCTTTTCAATTACTTCTACGACACCGCTTCCCACCGTACCGTATCCCATTACTGCAACCTGAATCATTCTGTTTCCTCCTTTGACTTTGCCACTTACTCTTTTGCCAGGATCTTGACATTTCTGACACCCTTTTGCAGTTCCATGGTTTCCAGCATCTCCGAAACATTCCCAGTCGTCGGAAGAACCTGGACACTTAAGCTTAAGGATGCCACCCCGTTAATGGGGATACTCTGATGAATGGTCAGTATATTGGCTCCAAACTCAGCAATAATTTTCAATACATCTGACAAAAGCCCCGGCTCATCCTCCATCTGAAAGGTAAGCGTAATGGTTGTTCCCTGTGCATTGTCATGGAACTGAAAAATATCATCCTTATACTTATAAAAAGAACTTCTGCTGATGCCAACCTGATCTGCGGCTTCCTGTACTGTTGAAACTCTGCCTGTTTCCAGGAGCTTCTTAGCTTCCACTACCTTAAGAAGCACCTCCGGAACCGCCTGTTCCTTTACCACAAAATATCTGCTTCCCATAGCCTCACCTGCATTTCTGCTGCCACCGCCCTTATCAGCGGTAATTGCTGTTATCAATGAAAGAGTGTTTTTCTGTAGCGAACATATGCCTTTTCATGTTTTCTTATTGCGGACACTTGTTTGTCGCCGAGGGATATTGTATCACAGACCACTATTTATGACAAGTGAATTTTACCAATTTTTTTTCTCATTTTTGGTTAAATTGCTCTACTCTTACTTCTACATTCTTTTGCAGATTGCGATAGAAGAACTGATAATCATAAATATGGTATGCCCCTTGTGGAAGTCCCGGGACAATCGCGGGATAATCCTCCACGGAAATATCCGTTACCTTGACCACACCACGCTCTTCATCAAGATAACCACCGCAAAGGTTCGGTACCTCCTTTGCAATGTCTCCATCATAATTCGTAAAGCAGGCTCCCATATTTTCTTCTTTTGAAGCTGCCTTTCCATCCGTCCTCCAATTTAAAGGATTAATGGAAAGTGCTCTGATTCCCTTCGGTACAATAAAAGTATCTTCTACCTCTTTTGCCTCACATTCAAAACTGATGATTGTCCCCGTATCTGTTTCTCCCTGCGCCGGCTTAAGCTGTGGATACTTCTGTGTCATTTCCTCCGTCAGCGGCCATCCAATAGCGTACACTGCTACCAGCTGCTCCGACAATTGCTCATCCCCAAAGTATTCCATCATAAGACGATAGCACATATCGGCTCCCTGCGAAAAACCTGCCAGAATGATAGGTCTTCCCTCATTCCAGTTTTTTAAATAATAGGAAAATGCTTCTGAAACATCTGCATAGGCAAGCTCCATATATGTTTCTCTGTCCTTTTCCTCCAGTTCATACACTTTCATTGCTGCCTGCTGATAATAAGGTGCATAAAGTCTTGCCGATTCCTCATAAATCCCACGCTCCATATTGAGTGCGCCAAGGAAAGAGGCCTTCGTTTCTTCATCAGAAAGCGACATATTAAACTCATCCTTCATATCCACCGTGGGACAGATCAAAAATACATCTGCTTTTTTGTTTTCTCCAATTCCTGCATATGCCCAGTTTTCTGTCTGACTGTAATCTGTGACATCTCCCTTGTCTGCATGGAAAATGCCTGCACATCCGGTAAGGGTCAAAATTGCTGCCATAAGTATCAGGCAGACTGCATTCCTTAAACTTCTCCTTTTCATTTATTTTCTCCTTTTCAATCGTTGTAATTACCATATTTCAAAAAAGTATGTATTCCGCACTTTCTTGCGCGAACGGATTCATAGCAATAAATACAGGAGAGCCTTTGAGGCTCTCCTTATATTTTACAAAAACTCTTTAAGAAGCTGATTAACCATTCCCGGGTCAGCCTTGCCTTTCATTGCCTTCATGGTCTGCCCCACTAAGAAGCCAATTGCCTTTTCCTTTCCATTCCGGTAATCCTCCACAGACTGAGGGTTGTTGGCAATGACCTCTTCTACCGTCCTTCGAAGTGCCCCCTCGTCATTGACCGTCTTAAGTCCCTTTTCCTCCACATACTTCTCAGGGTCAACATCCTGATCAAACATAACCTCGAAAACTTCCTTTGCCACCGAGCTGTTAATTGCCTTTGCATCGGTGAGCCCAATCAGCTTTGCAAGATTTTCCGGCGAAAATCGGATATCCTCAGGATCCATATTCTTTTCCTTAAGGAGTCTTAATGTCTCCACCATCAGCCAGTTGGAAACCTTCTTGGGCTGACTTCCAAGGGCAACTGTAGCCTCGAAAATGTCTGCCATATGCTTGCTGCCGGTAATAATCTCTATATCATACTCAGGAATGTCAAACTCTTCCTTGTAGCGCGCCATCTTTTCCTCCCGGAATTCCGGCTGTTTCGCACGAATTCCATCAAGGAATGCATCATCAATAACGATGGGAACCAGATCCGGATCCGGGAAATAACGGTAATCCTGAGCATCCTCCTTACTTCTCATAGCATAGGATTCTCCCTTGTTATCATCCCATCTTCTGGTCTCCTGAACCACCTTTTCTCCACTTTCTAAAAGATCAATCTGTCTTTCAGTTTCTCCCTCAATGGCTCTTGCAATCGCCTTAAAGGAGTTTAAATTCTTCATTTCGGTACGAGTTCCGAATTCCTCTGCTCCTACCTCACGGATGGAAAGGTTTACATCCGCACGCATGGAGCCCTCCTGAAGCTTACAATCGGAAGCTCCCAGATACTGGATAATCATGCGCAGCTTTTCAAGGTAAGCAATCACCTCTTCCGCGCTTCTCATATCAGGTTCTGAAACAATCTCAATCAGCGGAACGCCGGAGCGGTTATAATCCACCAACGAAACGTCATCCCATTCATCATGAATCAGCTTTCCTGCATCTTCCTCCATATGAATTTCATGGATTCCTACAAACTTTTTACCTTTTTCCGTCTCAATCTCTACCTTGCCATTCCTGCAAATCGGCAGATAAAGCTGGGAAATCTGATAATTCTGCGGATTATCAGGATAAAAATAATTCTTTCGGTCAAATTTACAATACTGGGTGATGGTACAGTTGGTAGCAAGTCCTACTGCCACTGCATACTCAAGCACCTGCTTATTCAATACCGGAAGAGAACCCGGCATACCGGTGCATACAGGACAGGTATGGGTGTTGGGATCACCGCCAAAAGCAGTGGAACATCCACAGAAAATCTTAGTCTTGGTTGCAAGCTCTACATGAACTTCCAGTCCAATGACAGTTTCATATTGCTTTGCCATACTACTTGTCCTCCTTTCTGCCAAATGCCCCTCTTTCCTTCTCATAAGCATAAGCTGTCTGTATCAGTTTCTTTTCATTAAAGCAGTCCCCAATCAACTGTAAGCCAATCGGCAGCCCATCTGCATCTACACCGCAGGGGATACTTAAGCCGGGAAGCCCTGCAAGGTTAATGGAAATTGTATAGATATCTCCCAGATACATCTTAATGGGATCAGACAGGCTTTCCCCCAGCTTTGGTGCAGTGGTAGGTGCGACCGGTCCCAAAATCACATCATATTTTGCAAAGGCTTCATCAAAAGCTTTCTTAATCAGTGCCTTTACACGCAGTGCCTTTAAATAATAAGCATCATAATAACCGGAGCTTAAGACGAAGCTTCCAAGCATAATTCTACGCTTTACCTCCGCGCCAAAGCCTTCGGAACGGGATTTCTTGTACATGTTGTGCAGACCTTCGTATTCTTCCGTCCGGTAACCGTATTTAATTCCGTCAAAGCGCTCCAGATTAGAGCTTGCTTCTGCTGCCGCGATAGTATAATAGGTAGGGATTGCATATGCTACCAGACTTAAGTCAAATTCTTCTACTATTGCGCCCTTATCCTTCAACACCTGTGCAGCCTTAAGAACCGCATCCTTTACCTCAGGGTCAAGTCCTTCCCCAAAGTAATCCCTTGGAATACCAATCCGCATTCCCTTTACATCATCTACAAGTGCCGATGTAAAGTCGGTGTCATTTCGTTCAACGGAAGTAGAATCCTTGGTATCATGGGATGCAATGACTTCCATAATAGTTGCACAGTCTGTTACGTCCTTACACAGCGGTCCAATCTGATCCAAAGAAGATCCATAGGCAATCAATCCGTAACGGGATACTGTACCGTAGGTCGGCTTCAATCCCACCACGCCACAGAAGGATGCCGGCTGACGAATGGAACCGCCCGTATCTGAGCCCAGCGCATAAAAGCACTCATTCGCCGCAACTGCCGCTGCGCTTCCCCCGGAAGATCCTCCCGGTACATGCTCCGGGTTCCATGGATTCTTAGTGACCCCGAAAGCGGAGGTTTCAGTGGTAGAACCCATAGCAAACTCATCCATATTGGTCTTTCCTAAAATAACTGCGCCTGCCTTTTGCAGATTCAATACTGCCTCTGAAGAAAAAGTGGGAACAAAATTATAGAGAATTTTGGAGGAGCAGGTGGTAAGCAGCCCTTCCGTGCACATATTGTCCTTGATCGCAACAGGTACCCCTGCCAAAGGTCCGGTCAATTCTCCCGAATCAATTTTATTCTGCACCTCTGCAGCCTGTTTTAAGGCGCCTTCCTTATCAACCGTCACATAACAATGGTATTTGCTCTCGCTTGCCTCAATCTGTGCAAGAACTGCCTCTGTTGCCTCCGTAACCGTTACTTCTTTATTTTTAATCGCTGCTGCCAGTTCCACGGCAGTCATATCAAGTATGCTCATCTGCAGTCCTCCTATTCAAATGTTCTGGGCACTACAAACATGCCGTCTTTTTCGCCGGGAGCATTCTTTAAGATTTCCTCGCGGATATCCCCGTTAGTCACAACATCTTCCCTGAATACATTCTTTACAGGGAAAACATGGGACATGGGTTCTACACCTTCTGTATCCAGTTCTCCCAGCTTGTCAATGTAATCCAGCATACTTCCCATATCCTTCTTTGCCTGCTCCTTCTCCTCCTCGGAGAGTTCAAGCTTTGCAAGGATACCTACATAATCAATGGTTTCATCAGAAATGATATTAGCCATCCTGTTTTTCCTTTCTTTTCAATACAACACCTAAATTTTTTATTATTAATAATTTACTACTTTTAACGTTCTGTGTCTACTGTTTTCCTGCTTGTCTTTTTGTGTCCTTTTTTTTTCTTTTTTGTGAAAAGCCCTTGTTTCTATTGCCTTTTCTTTTCCTAATTGCTATTCTTAATATAAGGATTTTAAAAAGCAAGAATCTATTGGGAGGCGTAAAATGAAGATTATCAAAACTAAGGATTACGATCAGATGAGCCGTGCGGCAGCCAACATCATTTCTGCCCAGGTAATCATCAAGCCCAAATGCGTTTTGGGACTTGCAACCGGTTCCACCCCAATCGGAACTTACAATCAGCTCGTGGAATGGTACAAAAAAGGAGATCTTGACTTCAGCGAGGTTACTACGGTCAACCTTGACGAGTACAAGGGACTTTCTCCCGAAAATGACCAGAGCTATCGTTACTTTATGAATACTCATCTTTTTGACCATATCAACATTGACAAAAGCAGAACCTTTGTCCCTGATGGTCTTGAAAAGGATTCAGAAAAGGCATGTTCCGATTATAATAAAGTCATTCATAACTGCGGTGGAATTGATTTACAGCTTTTAGGTCTCGGAAACAATGGGCATATCGGCTTCAACGAGCCCGGAAGCGCTTTTGAAAAGGAAACTCATTGTGTTTCACTTACCCAGAGCACCATTGATGCAAATGCGCGGTTTTTTGCTTCCATGGACGAGGTTCCAAGAGAGGCTTACACCATGGGTATCAAAACCATTATGCAGGCCAAAAAGATTCTTGTCGTTGTAAGTGGCAGCCAGAAGGCAGATATTGTAAAAAAAGCTTTCTTTGGTCCCATTACACCCGAAGTACCAGCTTCTGTATTACAGCTTCACAATGACGTTACTATCGTTGGCGACGAGGAAGCATTATCTGCACTGTAATCAGACAGGCCATATCTAACCTAAAAACCGGCAGCCTTGAACGGGCCGCCGGTTTTTATTTGCTATAGGCGATTTCTATATTCATTTGCCGAAATTCCTACCAGTTTTTTGAACACTCTGGAAAAATGTGCCATATCGAGGAAACCGACCTCATCTGCAATGTCTCCAATGCGAAGAGAAGGATCCTTTAGCAGTTCTCTGGCTTTATCGATTCGGACACCATTTAAGACCTCTGAAAAATTCTGTCCCAAATAACGGTTCATCAGCTTGCTCAAATGCCACTGGCTCACATAAACCTGATCTGCCACATCTGACAGTTTCAGTTTTTCCCGGTAATGTTCCTCGATATATGCCACTGCATTCTTGACGATAAAACTGCTGGCCGCACTGTCCAAAACAGTATCTTCCGATGCATTCTGTCCATCCGCTCCAATGTTTTCCCCGGCTGTATCCAAAGCTCCTTCTTCCGGTTTTCGGATTTCCGGTGTGGTTTCCTTAAGAGAAGCTGCCGCCTTTGCCTGCCTGTTTACCACCCCAATTGTTTCCAGTTTTCTGGTCATGGCATTTAAGGCTTCCTGCAATTCATCCATTTTTGACGGTTTCAACAGAAAGCGGGTAACACCCAGGCGGATTGCCCTTTGTGCATAGTCAAAATCTCTGTAGCCTGTCAGTATTGCAATCTGAGTATCCGGGAATTCGGATTTGATTGCCGCAATCATACTTAGTCCGTTCATACAGGGCATCTGAATGTCTGAAAAGATTATATCAGGTATTTCATGCCTGATCAGCTCCAGACCTTCCTCTCCGCTAAACGCAATTCCTACCACTTCACATCCTGCTGCCTGCCAATTCACACTTTTACTAAGTCCTTCAACAATGATTGGCTCATCATCAATAATAACAACCTTGTACATTAACTCACCCCATTTTACACATCAAACAAAAGAAATAACCCCTTTTATTGTAACACAATTTTCTAAAAAAGGCATATGTTTTATCCTGAATATTCGTCATCTAAAGAGAGGCAGCACTAGGCCGCCTCCCACTAACTATATAGAATTAACCTTTTACAGCACCCGCCGTCATTCCCTTGATAATATATTTCTGTAAGAAAATATATACAATGACTACAGGTACGACTACCAATGTTACCGCCGCTGCCATCAACCCATAGTTGGTACCTTCCTGCGAAGTCAGCTGATTTAACAGTCTCGTGATTGCCCACATTTCAGGTCTTCTTAAGAAGAACATCTGTGAGAACAAATCATTATAGCTCCAAAGGAAGGAGAAGATTGCCACTGTTGCAAAGGAAGGTTTTGTAAGGGGTACTACTACCTTAAAGAAAATCTGAAACGCATTACAGCCCTCCAGGTATGCTGCCTCTTCCAGTTCCAGTGGAAGTCCTTTGATAAATCCGGTAAGAACCACAATCGCAAAGGAAAGATTTCCCGCAACCTGCGGCAGAATTGCTGACAGCATGGTCAGCCCCCAGCTGCTGGTGTTGGCAATTCCCCATTTAAACTCCATGTTAAATACAGGAATAATGGTTGCAAATGCCGGGAACATCATGGCTGCCATAACCAATGACTGTAAGGTTCCTTTGATTTTAAATGAGTAGCGCACCAGTGCAAAGGATGCCATTCCTGCCAGAACAATAACAATTGCGGCAACTACCGTTGAAATAAAAATACTGTTTTTGTATGCTCCAAGAATATTCAGATTATTGAAAGCTTTCTTGTAGTTTGCTAATGTAAACAGCTCACCTATCGGCAGGGAGAAGGAATCGGAGAGGATTCTATCTTTCGCTTTAAAGGAGTTCTGTATAACCCATACGATAGGGTAAATAGTTGTCAGTGCCCATAGGGACAATACTATGTAAATAAAAATGGAGGGTATATTTATTTTTTTCTTCATCTGTCACGCCTCCTTTAATAATCTTTTTCTTTGAAAATTGCGTTTACGATCTTCGATGTTACAATACCAAGCACTACCAGCAAAATTGCAAGTGTTGAACCATAGTCTACATTCTTTGCTTCCATGGTCTGGTAATACATATAGGTTCCTGTCAGGAATGTCGTCTTCATCGGCATGCCCTTCGGGAACATTGTCCACGGCAGGTCGAATACCTTAAGCGCACCTGTTACCGCAAGTACCACGCAGGTACAAAGTACATTATGTAAAAGCGGTAGGGAAATATATCGAACTCTTTGGAACCTTGTAGCACCATCAATGGCGGCTGACTCATAAAGTTCCTCAGAAATATTATTCAATCCTGTAATCATAATTACAAAGTAAAATCCTACATACTGCCACATAACCGGCAGCATCATTGTAAACAACGCAAGGCCTTCACTCTTCCAGTCTGTGAGAGTTGTTTTACCCAATGCTTCAAGGATTTGGTTCAGCATACCTTTGTCATAAAGGAAAATCAGGTTAAACAAAAGGCCTAATGCTGTTGCAGAAATAACGATTGGGAAGAAGTAAACGGTACGGAAGAATTTTGCTCCAAACTTAATATTGTCTACCAGAAGAGCCAGTACCAGCGCAATTCCTACCTGACCCACAATCGTTACCAATGTCATAATCAATGTATTTTTCAGCGATATCCAAACCACAGGATCCTTTACCAGTTCCACATAGTTTGTATACCATGGATCGTTCCATTTTGCACCGGTTTCTCCCAGAATCTTAATCTGCTGAAAGCTATTGATAAAGTTCATAAAAAACGGATAGTACAGATATACAATCATAAAAAGAAACGCCGGAAGCAGGAACACAATTAAAGGTTTCTTATTCTTATATATGTTAGCGCCCATAGTAGTTACCTCTCTTTATAAATCGGGCCAGAGACCTTTGGCCTCCGGCCCAGTTAAATCTAATCAGTTCTGAATATTTCAGAAATTACTGTGCGTTATTGTATGCTTCGATACCTTCTGCTACTGCATCAACAGCTGCAACCTTGCCGGTTACGATTTCAGGCATTCCGTCGAAGGTAGATACTCTACAGTCACCCTGGAAGATATCCTGTACTGCGCCTGTTAAGGAAGTAACACCGGACATCATTGCCATAGCTTTCACCTGTAAAGGATTGAACTTTGATTCGTCAACTGCAGGTGCATTCTTAAGTGCGGTTGCTGTATGCTGAGCGAATACGGGAACAACTTCATCAGATGTCATATAAGATACAAAGCTGACTGCTGCTGCTCTCTTGTCAGGGTCTTCCCAAGCCTTGGCTGTGATATAGTAACCCATTGAAAGACCACCGATTAAGTCAGATGCTTTTCTGTTGCCCTGTCCAGGTATATAAGTTACATCAAATTTAGCAAGTTTTTCTGTATCAAGTGTGGAAGCATCTTCAGGGTCTGCCTGGCAAGCACTTACGATACCGCCAACCTTCCATGAACCATCAATCAGGAATGCTGCCTTGCCTTCTGTAAACATTGCAAATGTTTCGTCATCAGTTGCGGATAAGGTGTTCTCAGGGAAGTAACCGGCTTCATATAAAGCCTTGATATCTTCCATACCTGCTACCCATGCCTGACCCTGTTCGCTGTCTACAGTTGCAGGAACCTGTAAGTGTGTTTCAGGTGATGTGTGATTAAAGATTGCATATTCCCACCAGTAATGAGGAATATTGCCAAGTGCACATGCAATAGGTGTATAACCGGCATCTTTGATCTTCTGGCAGTCTGTCATAAACTGATCCCATGTATAATCAACACCGGGCATTGCAACACCTGCTGCATCAAGGATTTCTGTATTAACAAACATTGCCTCCCAGAAACCATTTACAGGTACTGCATATTTCTTTCCATCTACTAATGAGTCAGCAATCAGATCATCGTTCATGTTGCTTGCATAGTCAGGATACTCTGCGCGGATATCATCAATGGAAACTACCTTGCCGGCTTCGATAAAGCTGTTAGCATCGGCTCCGTTGAAGAAGAACAGTACATCGGGTTCTGAACCTGTTTCAAAGTCAGTGATTACTCTTGTCTTAAATGTTTCATCTGCTGTAGCGGATGTATCTGCTATTGTATTTCCTGTTTCTGCGCACCATGCTTCTACAGCATTCTTAAAGTTCTGTGCGTTTCCATCTTCGCCGGCAAATGTTGTTGTAACATTCAGTTCAACAGGATTTGCAGCTTCGGTAGTTTCTGCTGCTTCAGCGGTTTCTTCTGTTGCAGCTTCTGTGGTTTCTGCAGGTGCTTCGCTACCAGTTTCTTTGCTTCCGCATGCTGCTAAAGAGAATACCATAGCAGATGCAAGTACGAGTGCTAAAACTCTTTTCTTCATTCTTTTTTCCTCCCTAAAATTTGGTTTTGATGTATGTATCTCATCTGTAATTATCATATAATATTGGGGACAAAAGGTTAATGATTAGAGTTGTTATTATTTGTCTTTTATTGTTCTTCCTCATTGTCTATTTTGACTATAATTGTGCTAATCGTATTATTTTCCTTGTCACTTTTTATGGTAAGTCCGCATTCTGATCCGTAAATGATCTTCAATCTCTTGTTAACATTGCGTATTCCAAGGCTCAAAGAATGGGTTTCCTTTGTATTATCATCCCCCAGCAGCTGTTCAATCTTTTCCCTGTCCTCATCTGTAAGGGCACCGTTGTTCACTACTTCAATATAGAGCTTATCATCTATTCTATATACCGAAAGCTTCAGCTTCCCCTGTCTGCGGAAATTGATTCCGTGTTCAATCGCGTTTTCCAAAATCGGCTGTATGACTAATCTCGGCACCATGGCATTCATAAGATGAGTGTCTATTTCTTTAGTAATTTCCAGTTTTTCTCCAAAACGTTGGGAGATTATATACAAATAAGCATCCGCATAACGCAGTTCCTCCGAAAGCGGGATCAATTGCTGATGCCTTCTGTCCATAGTTGCCTCCAGCATGGTAGAAAGTGCTTCGATCATGTTGCTTACCTGATAATTTTCTGCCATCCGCGCCTCCCAGTTGATAATCTCCAGCGTGTTATTGAGAAAGTGCGGATTAATCTGGGACTGCAGCGCCATAATATTAGCATCTCGAAGTGCCAGCTCCTCCAGATAAATCTTTTCAAACTGTAGTTTAAGCCTGTCAGACATGCTGTTAAAGGCTTTATCCAGTTCTGCAAACTCTTCATGATGGTCTATAGACTCTATCTGATATCCATAATGCTCTTTCTCAATTTCCTTACATGCCTTCCGAAGCGAATCAATGGGCTGGTTTACCCTCTGATGGAAGAAAAGAAATACAATCACAATAAGGGGGATCATAAACACCAGAAGAAGCATCAGTAGATACTTCACAACTACCATCTCATCCGTAATTGCATTTTTATCAAGAGTGATTGCATAGGCAATTTTGTGCCGATTCGCCTCCAGCCGTTTATAAACATAAGAGCCTTGCTTGCCAAAATAATAAGATGGTTTTGACATAATCCTTTCCTCAATCAGTTCTCCGCAGGGGTCCTGATCATAGACATGAAAAAGAGAAACACCATCAATAAATACATCTCCCTCGCTGTATCCCCAGATGCTCTCAAGACTTCCGAACATCTGCTCCACATTAAGTTCCATTACAATCACAGCAAATGGTTTGAACTCGCTGTCCACAATATTCCTTACCATATAGATTTTGTTGTCTACATTGATAAAGGCAATTGCCGTATCCAGATTTTTACTGATACGCTCCACCTCTTGCTGCACATGGTTCTTAAATGCCCGCACATCCGCATAAGTAGTATTCTGCGCCTCCTGATAAGTAAAATAAACATAATCAGGTTCATCATTAAAGTAAATCAGAGTCATATTAAAGTCAGGATTGAAACGGTACTGCTGCTGAATAAACAGATTCGCCTCCCGGCTAAGCTTCTTACGGTCTCCATCCTTCAGATATTGTGCGTAGCTTTCCTTGATTCCCCTGATATAGGAGGCTTCCTTGGATGCTGTCATAGCCTCATTCAATCGAATCTGGCAGATGTCAATCGCCTTGTCTGCGGAGGTGACAATTGTATCCTCCAGCTGCCTGTTAATCCTGTCCGATACAAAAAAGAGCATAAAAAACGAAATTAAAAAAAGCGGTAAAAACCAGCAGAAAGTCAGTATTTTAATCATACTCCATTTCAGTTTTTTCAGTTTTCTTTCCTTTTTCATGTTCCACCCTCATCCTTCCTTTATACAGCATCCCCGAAAACGTTTGCGCGTCAAATTCTGTACCGCAATTTTCTATAAAATTCTATAAAATAAGTATAGCAGGAAAGAACTGCTTTACGCAATCCTCTCCTGCCATATGTTATGTACATCAATCAATCCTTATTTTAATCCAAGAAATTCCTCATAGATTTCACAAACCCTGACCGCCTCCTGCTCAGTAGGCATTTCACAGAAAATGCGAAGGAGCGGTTCTGTACCGGAAAATCTGGCAACTACCCAGCCGCCATTTGTAAAGTATACCTTGCTTCCGTCAAGATAGGAAATCTTCTCAATCTCAAAGGGAAGTTCAGGCAGCTTTTTATCCTCCAAAAGCACTTTCTTAATGCGATCCTTCTTTTCCTGATTGAACTTGTAATCACGCTCTTCCATGGAAATCGTTCCACATTCAGCCTCAATATCCTTGACTATCTCAGACAATTTCTTGCCGGTAACTGCAATCATTTCAACCAGCAATGCTGCGGCATAAATTCCATCCTTGCCCTTAATATGTCCTCTAACGGTAAGACCGCCTGATGATTCACCGCCAATGACTGCATCAGTTGCATACATCTTGGCAGAAATATGTTTAAAGCCAACCGGAACCTCATAACACTTCTCCCCAAATTTTTCCGCAACCTTATCCAGCATATGTGTGGTACAGATATTGCGGACAACCGGTCCCTTCCAGCCCTTATACTTAACAAGATAATAATAAAGAAGTACAAGGATGTCATTAGGATGAAGAAACCTTCCGGTATCATCAATGACACCAATTCTGTCTGCATCCCCATCAGTTGCCACACCAATGTCACACTTCTTATCAATCACATAATTCTGTAATGCGCGAAGGGTTGTTGCTGTAGGCGCCGGAAGCTTTCCTCCAAACAAGGTGTCATGTCTTTCATGAATGGTTTCCACATCACATCTTGCTGTAAGAAGAATGGTCTTTAAGGAGGTTTCACTCACTCCATACATGGGATCTAACGCAACCTTAAGACCTGCATTTCTTATCTGATCCATATCTACTGCCGCAATGATGTTGTCAAGATATTCATTTAAGGGATAGATTTCCTTAATCAGCCCCTTCTTAACTGCCTCATCATATTCCATCTCCTCCGGCGGGATATCCGTCACATCCTGAATATATCTTTCAATATCAGCAGTCTGTGTCTCATCTGCATCACGTCCGCCTGCGGTAAAAACTTTAATGCCATTGTAGATTGCCGGATTATGGCTCGCTGTTATCATCATTCCATAAGGGAATTCATGCTTCATTACATAGAACATCACTAAAGGAGTTGGCGCAGACTTATTGATCAGGTAAGCGGTAATTCCTTCCTCCGCAAACACCTGCCCTGCCCATTGCATTGCCTCCTTGGAAAGAAATCTTCTGTCGTAGCCAATAACGATTCCTTTTTCTGCCACGCCTTCCGCGCGCATCTTATCTACAAGCGCTCTCGCCAGTATCTGAATATTTTCTTTGGTAAATTCATCACCGATTACGGCTCTCCATCCACCTGTACCAAATTTGATCATTTTTATACCCATTCCTTTCCTATTTGAACTATATTTGCGATTTTTTTATGCTAATTGCTCCCCATGATTACTTTGACCTGATGTTCGCTGCCCTTTTCCATTACCGGAATTTGTTCTACCTTTTCGCCATCCAGCCAGATTTCCTTGACGCCCTTCATAATTCCGTTCGGATTCTCAACCTGAATGTGGAAGGTTGCATCTCTCCATACTCTGTGGACACTGAATTCCTTCCAGTCTGCAGGAATACAGGGATTAATCTCCAAATGATCCATCTGAGGTTTGATGCCCAGAATATAACGTGTGGCGCTGAAATATGCCCAGCCACCGGTTCCTGTCATAAACGGATGTCTCGCACGTCCGTAACCGGTATGATCCTTGCCCATAACAAACTGGCAATAGGAGTACGGCTCTGCCTCACGAATTTCAATCATATCATTTTGATAATAAGGACACAGTGCATTGTAAAATTCCATCGCTCTGTCACCTCTGCCAAGCTCGCATTCCGCAGCCCATGCCCATGGATTTGGATGAGAGAAAATTGCTCCGTTTTCCTTAAGTCCGGGATAGACTCTGGTTACAAATCCGATATCATCATCCGGCACTGTATAGGAAGGTGCATTCAACATAATTCCGTAAGGTGTGAACAGATATTCCCGGACACTGTCCATCGCCTTTATGCCCTTCTCCCTGGATGCTGCCCCGGATAAAACCGCCCATGCATTTGACTCCAGATGCACCTTTCCTTCCTTATCCTCGGAAGTACCGATTTTCTTGCCGTTCTTAGTAATTCCTCTGATAAACCACTTCTTATCCCAAAGCTGTTCATCGCAGACCTTCTGTACCTTTTCTGCCATAGCAGTATATTTCTTCACATCCTCTTCCCTGCCAAGGTACTTTGCAATCTGTAAGAAATTCTGTAGTGCCCAGTAGTGAAGGAAAGATACCATCGCACTCTCGCCACCGCCAAGGTTCAGACAGTCATTCCAATCTGCACGAAGGCCCTTGCAGATGCCAGTCTGCCCAACCTGCTCATTAGAGAAGTCAAGAATTCTGGTCATATGTTCATAAACAGTGCCTTCACCGCCATCTGCGTAAGTGATTACCTGATCAAGGAACTCTATCTCCCCAGTTTCCTTAACGTATTCCACAATAGAGGAAACCAGCCACAAAGCATCATCTGAGCAGGCATCCTTCAAGCCATGCACCATATTGCTTTTATCAAATTCAGGGACAACCGTTGGGGACTTAAAAGGCTTAACCTCCGGATCGGGTTCAAACCATTCCGGCTGGAAAAGATGAAGTCCATATCCTGTAGACACCAGACCTCTGAGCAGCTCTACAATTCTCTGTTTACACTTTGCAGGATTGGAATGCGGGATGGTCATAGCATCCTGTGCCGTGTCACGATATCCAAGCCCGGTTCTTCCTCCCACTTCAATAAAAGATGCAAATCGTGAGAACATGACATTGATTTCTGCCTGATACAGAGTCCATGTGTTGATTAATGTGTTCATTCCCTGATTGGGTGTATTGATTTGCAGCTTGCTCATCTTTTTGTCCCAATAAGCACGAAGCTGCTCATAAGCTGCATCTACCGCTCCAAAATTGCTGTATTTTTCTCTTGCCTTTCTGCCATCTTCCCTTCTGCCCTCGCCAAGGATAAATACAATTCTTTTTTCTTCTCCGGGGGCAAGTTCAATATCCTTCTGCAGGGAACCGCAGTGATTGTTGCCCTTTTCAAAGGAGCCACTGCACTTTCCATTTATGACAGCCTGTGGATTATCCTCCGTGTGGTACAGTCCCAGGAATTTATCACGCAGACAATCGAATCCGTCCGGTGTTTCGCTCATGGTAAAATATTGATATCCGAATTCCTCATAAAACAAGTCGTACTCAATAATTCCGTCTTCATAGCTGCTTCCTGCACAGTACATGCTCATCTGGAAGTTCTGGTTATCAATCATAATATGATGAAAGGAAAACTCGCAGTAGGAAAATACCTGAAGCTTTCTGGGCACTGTATCTTCATTCTTAATCTTTACATCCCAAAGCTCCAAATTGTCCCCAATTGGCACCGACAAGGTCTGGCTTGCCTTGATCTTACTGTAATCACACTCGTAAGTCGTATAGGACAGTCCGTGACGGCAGGTATATTTTGCCTCGTCCAAAGGCTTACCTACCGGCTGCCATGAAACACTCCAGTAATCTCCGCTTTCTGCATCGCGCAGATATACATAGTGCCCCGGACGGTCCATAGGAACTGCATTTCCACGAAATCTTGTAATTCTGTGATATTCCGGTGTCTTATAAAACATATATCCCCCGGCTGTGTGGTTAACTACCACACACGTATCCTCTACCCCCAGATAGTTGGTCCATGAGGTTGGCAGATCAACCCTCTCAATTATGTACTCCCTGTTTTCATCATCGAAACGTCCGTATCGCATGATAATACCTCCTCTTTTTTCAGTACATGCTATTTAAGTTCATTATAACGATGACTTATTTTTTAGACTATTGTCATTCATGTGAATATTTGACTATTTTTGTGCACTGGCTTTCGGGAGATTGAATTATATGATAAAATAAAAAAAATTACTATAAGGAGCACATATACCATGAATAAAAAAGATCTTGCCATTCAGTTACATGACAAAAAATTTAATTGTTGTCAGGCAGTTGCCTGTGCATTTTCCGAAGAAATCGGTACAGAGGAATCCACTTTATTTAAAGCCGGCGAAGCCTTTGGGCTCGGCATGGGCGGTACGGAGGGTACCTGCGGTGCATTATCCGGTGCAGTCATGCTTGCAGGCTTTAAGAACAGTGATGGAAATCTGGAAACCCCTGCCACTAAGGCGGATACTTACAAGCTTTCCAAAGAAATGGTTGCAAAATTTAAAGAAAAAACAGGCAGCACCATTTGTAAAGAGTTAAAGGGAATCGAGACCGGTCAAATGCTCTGTTCCTGTCCGGACTGCATCAGATGTGGTGTGGAGGTTGTGGAAGAGGTTTTGGGACTGTAATCCTATAAGTTTAAGACGCGGACACGCTTTGCACGTTGTCCTGTTAAATATAGAAAATAGAAACAGGACAGCCGTTTTCTCATAAATCTGCTGTCCTGTAATCAAATCTGTTATTAAATTCTGCTTATTTCACAATACTGCCTATTTCTTAATGCTGTCTAAATATTTCTTGGTCTCGGCTACTACCACACCACTTAACGCCACCATTGCAATCAGGTTGGGGATTGCCATCAATCCATTAAAGATATCAGCGATTGTCCATACAGCGGAAACCGTCATAAATGGACCGATGAAAATTGCCAGTATATAAATCCAGCGGTATCCTTTTACCAGCTTCTGATTTCCGTTTGACAAATACTCCAGACATCTTTCAGAGTAATAATCCCATCCGAGAATGGTTGTGAATGCAAAAAATACCAGACACACCATCAGGATAAAGGAACATACAAAATCCGGGAAAGGCAGTCCCAGCTGGAATGCCTTCGTAGTTACCTCCACTCCTTCAAGCCCCATATCCCATGTACCTGTAATTACGATGGAAAGACCTGTCATCGTACAGATGACCAACGTATCAATAATGGTTCCCATCATGGAAACCAGTCCCTGCTTGGCAGGCTCCTCGACCTGAGCGGCTGCAGCTGCAATAGGAGCGCTTCCAAGCCCTGCTTCATTTGAGAAAATGCCTCTTGCAATTCCTTTTTGCATAGCTACAATCATTGCACCCATCATGCCTCCGGCTGCTGCCCGTAACCCAAATGCGCTCTGTACAATCGTTACGATTGCAGCAGGCACCTTGGTAATATTACAAATAATAATAAGAAGTGCTGCAACTACATATAAAACTGCCATAAACGGAACTACTACCTGTGCTACCATTGAAATTCTCTTGAGACCGCCAATAATGACCAGCGCAACACAGATGGTAAGAATAATACCTGCAATAACCACAGCCCAAGAATACTCCATTCCGAAGAGCGTAACTGTATGCTTCATATTGGGATCAAAGAAATTCTTAACAGCACTTGTAATACCATTTACCTGTGTAAAGGTTCCAATACCAAACAAACCTACTCCTACACCGAAAAAGGCAAATATCTTTCCAAGCCATTTCCACTTCTCTCCCATTCCCTTTTCTATGTAATAGAAAGGACCGCCAATGATGTGTCCGTCTTCTGCCACTACACGATATTTCACAGCAAGAAGACATTCGGAATATTTGGTTGCTGTGCCAAGGAGCGCAGCAAGCCACATCCAGAATAACGCACCCGGGCCACCTGCCACCAGTGCTGTTGCTACACCAACAATATTTCCTGTACCGATCGTTGCAGACAATGCGGTGCACAGTGCTGCAAAGCTTGACACCTCGCCTTTGTCACCGGATTTTTCATTTGCAATAATGTGTTTGATTGCCAGCGGAAGCTTTGTAATCTGTAAGCCTTTCAAACGAATAGTCAAAAAGATGCCCACCACAAGGATTAGCACGATTAGGGGAATTCCCCACACAAAATCATCGATTGCCGTCAAAATCTGACTGATTGTTTCTAACATTTGTTCTTCCCTCTCATTTTCTAAAATTTAATATGTTTTTATTTTGCAAGAATTCCTTTGCAGAAAATTTTCGCGAAATAAAAAAGAGCTGATGATAAATCAGCCCTCCAAAGAGTAGAACATGCATATAGTATGCTCTGTCCTTTTGCCTGAGAGATTGGCAGATATCTCTGCCGTACACCTTCGGCGCCCTGCCCTGCAGGGACTCTCCAGAGTCTGGGAACTTTTCCCAACAAAAGATACTATAGCATACTGCATTTCAAGATGCAATCATTATTTGCTGCATATTATTTTTTGCACAATGCCGCAAGAGAGTCCCCAAAAGGTGCTCTTGCAATTCCATGCTCCGTCACAATGGCAGTAACCAGCTCATGATCTGTCACATCAAAAGCAGGATTAAAAACCTTTATCCCTTCCGGTGCCATAGGCTCCCTGTACCACATTTGAGTCACTTCCTCTGCCGGGCGTTGCTCAATCTGAATCTCTTCTCCTGTAGCGGTGTTTAAATCTATGGTAGAAGTCGGTGCACATACATAAAAAGGCACCCCATACCTTTTGGCAACAGCAGCTACTACCGAAGTGCCAATTTTATTTGCCACATCTCCATTGGCCGCTACCCTGTCACAACCTACAAATACTGCATTAATCCAACCATTTTTCATAACCATGGCTGACATGTTGTCACAAATTAATGTCACATCCACACCGGCACTGTAGAGCTCATAGGCAGTCAGTCTTGCCCCTTGTAAAAGAGGTCTCGTCTCATCCGCAAACACCTTAAATCCATACCCTCGCTCCTGCCCAAGATAAATGGGAGCGGTAGCTGTTCCGTATTTACAGGTAGCCAACTGTCCCGCATTACAATGGGTAAGGATACCGTCTCCCGGCTTTACAAGGCTTAAACCGTTTTCTCCGATTGCCCTGCAGACGCGAATATCTTCCTCTTTGATTTCTCTGGCTTCTCTCCCCAGAATTTCCACTATTTCTTCCACTGTCCTGCCATCTTTATGAGCCTGTCTGCATACCCTGTCCATTCGATTTAACGCCCATGAAAGATTGACAGCAGTAGGCCGTGCCGAATTCAAATAATCCTTTTGTTCCGCGAACTTCTCATAGAAATCCGTAAAGTCCATCTCAACTGTGCCTGATTGTCCGATAGGCCATACTATCTTTCTGGCAAGCACATAAATTCCCATGGCAGCTGCCACACCGATAGCAGGTGCACCTCTTACCTTGAGCAAATAAATTGCATCCCAGATTTCCTGTGCCGTATGCAGCTTAATCATTTCCGTTTTTCCCGGCAGTTTGGTCTGATCTATGATTACGACACTATTGTCATTTTCATCCAATGCTACTGTTTCATAGTCAAGAATGCTCATCGAATCCTTTTCTTTCATATGACCCTCTTCCCCTCCATTTATAATTATTTTTATTATATCGTTCCTGTTTTTCCTAATATACATTTTTTGATACTGATGTCATATCAGTTGACTTTTCCGGTCATAACAATATCGGCAAATTCGCCCCTGCTTACCTTTAATAAATCCTCCGGCTTTAGTTCAATCTGTGAACCAATCCTGCCACCGCTGACAATGATTGTCTCCTGCTCTTTTGCCGCGGCGTCCAGCCTGGTCTTATACTGCTTCTTCATGCCAATAGCTGTACATCCACCTCTAATGTATCCGGTTACCGCGTTAATGTCCTTTACATGTATCATGGAAACGGACTTCTCTCCTACAGATTTAGCAGCCTTTTTCAAATCCAATTCCTCTGCAACAGGAATCACAAAAACAAAATAATTCTTACCGGCTCCCTCCGTTACCAGCGTTTTATATACCTTTTCATAAGGAAGAGAAAGCTTGTCAGCAATCTGACAGCCATCTACGAATTCGTCACATTCATAAGTGTAGTGAGTAAAAGGAATCTTTTCTTTCTCCAATATACGCATTGCATTCGTCTTGATCTCTTTATTTTTTGCCATGGTATTACCTCATCCCGGTCAATTCTTTTATTCCTCCGACCATGACCAATTTTATCAGCAATACAACAGAAATGCAATTAGATACATTTAATTTGCGTGTTTTGCCAGTAACAGTTCAGCGTGATAGTGCGCCGCCAGCAGATTTCCTTTCCGGGGCTATGACAGCTTTCGGGATTTTGGGAAACAGGCAGTTCAAAAATATTGCTGCCCGAATGACATGTTTGAAGAAGCCATAACATTGAAAGTGTTAGCGCCTATAAAAAATTTTGGAAAAATCTAGGAAATCCATTTTAGAGATGATTTCAACACACCAGTTTCAAAAACTTGCTTCGCTTCGGACATTGAAACTGGTGTGTACATTTTCTAAAATGGATTTCTTGATTTTTCACAAAATTTTTAATAAGGCGCGTCACATCTTTCAATGCTATTGGCTTCAAGTTTGTCAGT
>JAQXYZ010000058.1 GCA_029226935.1 Bacillota bacterium
TCTTCTCTGCGGGCACGGATGCCGTTTAGAATAACTTCTTTTTTCTCAATGACTTTATTTTTATCCATAGGAGGAACATCCTCTAACTTATAAGGAATTCCAAGTTTTTCGTATTTGGATTTGCCCATAGTGTGATAGGGGAGTACATCCAATGCTTTTAAGTTACTGAATTGTCCGATGAAATAACCTAATTGGAATAAATACTTATCATCGTCAGTGATACCGGGAACAACCACGTGACGAATCCACATATCTACGTGCTTCTCATTTAGATATGCTGCAAAAGCTAAAATGCCGTCATTAGGCTGTGAGGTAAGCTCTTTGTGTTTTACCGGATCAATATGCTTAATATCCAGCATAACCAAATCGGTAAGAGCCATCAGCTTGTCAAGCTTTTCAATAAAGGGTTTGTTACCCGGCTTGAAAGCAATACCGGAGGAATCAATACAGGTGTGCACGTTGTCTTTCTTCGCAAGAGTGAAGAGGTCAATCAGAAAATCTACCTGCATCAATGGTTCGCCGCCTGTCACGGTAATTCCGCCGTTTTTATAAAAATCTTTATTACGTTGAAACTGTTCATATATTTCTTCGGGTTCCATCATAGTACCGCCTGTCATAGCCCAAGTGTCGGGGTTGTGGCAGTATGCGCAGCGCATAGGGCATCCCTGAACAAACACGACAAAACGTGTACCGGGACCATCAACAGTACCGAAGCTCTCTAATGAATGAATTCTACCTTGCATAGTTACATCTCCCTTTTTTTATTTCATTATATAGTATAACAGAATTTGAGCGAAAAACCACAAAAATACAAATGTTTCAAATAAAAAACCTCCGGCATAATTACCGGAGGTTTTTGCCTTATGCATCTGATTAGATGGATTCGTGGAATGTACGGGAAATAACGTCAGCCTGCTGCTCGGGAGTTAATTTAATGAAATTAACTGCATATCCGGAAACACGGATTGTAAGCTGAGGATAATTCTCGGGATGCTTCTGTGCATCTAATAATGTATCTCTGTTTAATACGTTTACATTAAGATGATGTCCGCCTTTGGTTGCGTAACCATCTAATAATGATACTAAGTTATCTACCTGTGCTGAACTAGCTGCCATGGTAAGTTACCTCCTTATAAAATTAATGAAAATCGTCTAAACCGTCTTCCAAGGTAGGTACGCTGCATGCCAGAGGGGTTCTGGAGCAATCCGTACATCCCATGGTTTGAACGCTTTTTGACTTTTCTTCTTCATTGGTATCCACATTTACGTGACCGACACCCATTGCCATGCCGGAATCCAGCATTTTTACAAGATCGTCAATCATTTTCTTTTCGTCCATTGCATAGTACCTCCTGAAATAGGGTTATTAATCAATTACTTATTTAAATCAACTTCGATGTCACCAGCAAATACCTGATCTTCTTTACCAAGTGCTCCGGGGATGATGGTGAAGGTATTGGAGATACCATCCTGTGCATCATTGAAAGGAAGCTTGGATACGGAGGATAAGGATGCTACTGCACCGTGAGTATCACGTCCGTGCATCGGGTTAGCACCGGGAGCGAAAGGCTGACCTTTCTTACGTCCGTCAGGTGTGTTACCTGTTGCCTTACCATAAGTTACGTTAGAGGTAATGGTAAGGATAGATGTTGTAGGAATACCGTTTCTGTAAGTATGATGTCTTCTGATAGCAGTCATGAACTTGTGAACAACTTCCTGAGCGATGCTGTCTACGCGGTCATCGTCATTACCATACTTAGGGAAGTCACCAGTTGTCTTGAAGTCAACGATAATGCCGTCTTCATCTCTGATTACTTCTACCTTAGCATACTTGATTGCTGATAAGGAGTCAGCAACAATGGAAAGACCTGCAACACCTGTTGCGAAGTAACGCTTAACATCTCTGTCATGAAGTGCCATTTCAGCTCTTTCATAGCAGTATTTGTCATGCATATAGTGAATGATGTTCAGAGTATTTACATATACATCTGCCTGCCATTCAAGCATGTCAATGAACTTGCTCATAACATCATCGTAGTCAAGAACATCACCTTCAACAGGACGATATTTAGGACCAACCTGTTTCTTGGTAACTTCATCAACACCACCGTTTAATGCATACAGTAAGCATTTTGCAACGTTTGCTCTTGCTCCGAAGAACTGCATTTCCTTACCGATAACCATGGAAGATACACAACATGCAATACCGTAATCATCGCCGTGAGTCACTCTCATAAGGTCATCGTTCTCGTACTGGATGGAAGAGGTCTGGATAGACATCTTAGCACAGTATTTCTTCCAGTTTTCAGGAAGTCTTGTGGACCAGAGAACTGTTAAGTTGGGTTCAGGGCTGGGTCCTAAGTTGGTTAATGTATGCAGGTAACGGAAGCTCATCTTTGTTACCATAGGACGTCCGTCAACACCAACACCACCAAGAGATTCTGTTACCCATACAGGATCGCCAGCGAAGATCTGGTTGTATTCAGGTGTACGAGCGAATTTTACGCAACGCAGCTTCATGATGAAGTGGTCTACGAATTCCTGAATTTCTTCTTCGGTAAATGTACCGTTCTTTAAGTCTCTTTCTGCATAAATATCAAGGAAGGTGGAAGTACGTCCAAGAGACATAGCTGCACCGTTCTGCTCCTTAACGGAACATAAGTATCCGAAATATGTCCACTGAATAGCTTCTTTTACGTTAGCAGCGGGTTTGGAAATATCGCATCCGTAGGAAGCTGCCATTTCCTTCATCATCTTAAGAGCGACCATCTGCTCAGAGAGTTCTTCGCGAAGACGGATAACGTCATCTGTCATAACACGTCCGGTTGAGTCCTTCTGTGCCTGCTTGTCTTCGATCAGTCTGTCGATACCGTACAGAGCAACACGTCGGTAGTCGCCGATGATACGTCCACGTCCGTAAGCATCCGGAAGACCTGTGATGATATGTGCGGAACGGCAAGCTCTCATTTCCTGGTTGTATGCGTCGAAGCATCCAGCGTTATGAGTTTTTCTGTGTGTTGAGAAGAACTCGCTGATTTCGGGATCTACTTCATAACCGTTGTCAGCACAAGCTTTTTCTGCCATTCTGATACCGCCGTAAGGCTGAAGAGAACGCTTGAAAGGCTTGTCAGTCTGGAAACCAACGATCTTTTCCTTAGTCTTGTCTAAGTAGCCGGGAGCGTGTGAAGTAATAGTGGATACAACCTTGGTATCCATATCGAGAACACCGCCTGCTTCTCTTTCTTTCTTCTGCAGATCCAGTACCATCTGCCATAAGTCTTTTGTGTCCTGTGTAGCACCAGCTAAGAAGGATTCGTCACCATCATAAGGATGATAGTTTCTCTGGATGAAGTCACGTACATTGACTTCTTTGTCCCACTTGCCGCCTACAAAATCGTTCCATTCTGGTCTCATTTTGTGTAAGCCTCCTAATTTAAATTTGTTTGATTTATTTGTGCATAAAATTATGCTATTACCGTACCATTATTATATGTTAGAAAGTTGCTGACAGTCAAGGCGCATAGTGTACTTTTTTATGAACAAAGTGCCCTATATCCGGTTGGTTTTTTCAATCATGGATGTAATCGTCTCAATGATGTCGCCCACCTGCAAAACAGAGTCCTGAATGTTCTCGCTTCGGGCGGAATTTTCGCGTATATCGGTAATTGCCTGATTAACTACACTTGTCAAAGCATCGATGCTTTCTGTAAAGCCGTTTACGGTGTCATTAATTTCGCTGATGGACTGATTGATGGAAGCATCATTTTCCTGGGCATTTGCAACGGAGCTCTTGGATTCATCGGAAAGGTTACGGATGTTGGATGCAACCACTGCGAAACCTCGTCCGGCTTCACCGGCTCTGGCTGCTTCGATACTTGCATTCAGGGAAAGGAGGTTGATGTTCTGGGCAATTTTTTCTACATTCTTTGACATTTCCCTGTAATTATCCACATTGACATTGATGTCCTTCATGGCTGCCAGAATCGCGGTATTCAATTCCGTCAGACTGGACAGATAAGTAACCACCTTTCCCATCTCATCACTGTTTCGTCTGCCTGCCTCTCCGATGCTGGTGGCTTCGGACTGAACCTCAACGACACGCTGCTTCAGGTCTGCAACTATCTTCTGAAGCTCCTGAGTAATTTCATGAACCTGCTCATGGGATCGGGTAATCTGCTTACGTTCCTCCATAATCTGGTTCATCATATACTGGTGGCAGTTTTCAGGATAATTCAAACCTTGTGCAATGGCCTTTGCCATATCGGTGCAGCTGCTGAAACCACAGGCATGACAGTCAAAGTGGCGCTCGTTATTGGTCTTTTTACCAAGTGTATTAAACGCCTCTTCCAGCTGAGCATTGCTGACATCAATCTTTTTGGTGTTTTCGGGTGTATAGGTGCGGAAGAAATCCTCCAGTTTAAGTTCCTTATCAAATTTGGCAAACTGCTTGTCCTTGCCCCGCTTAGTAGTCTTCACACGCTCCTGATGAGTGTACTGTTCTACGCTATGCATGACAGAGTTCATCTGCATAAAGTTATAGTCCTGTCCGACTGCGGGTCCTTCATTACAGCCGAATTCACAATTCAGGACATCAAGAACCTGTGGCTTGTAAATGTCCTTTTCTGCTATGTACTTTTCAAGCTCGCGATAAACGTGCGACGGTCCTTCAATATTAAGGATTTCCAGATTGGGGTTATGGTACAGGAGGTTGGTGGCAAGTCCACCGGGTCTTGGATAAATTGCACCTTCAAGACCTTGTTCCATGTCAAACTCAAATTCCGAATAGATTTTAACCTCCGGAAGGTTGATACCGTTTTCTGCAAAATACTGTTTCAAATGATCCATTGTCACATTGTACTGTACAAGACCGGTCTGGCGGAATTCATCGCCCTTGCCGATACAGGGGGAGATTGCCGCAATTTTTCCGGTGTAGTTCATGTATTTGCGCAGATAAACAACCTCACAGAGCATAGGGCTGTGAATAGGGGACAAATTCGCAAGCAGCTGTGGTCTGTGCTTTAAAACGTAGTTGACAATGACAGCACAGGGCTGGGTCATGACTTTGGCATCGGGGTGCTGCTCCAAATACCGTAAATGTGCCCATGTGCAGATATCAGCGCCATATGCTACATCATAAACGCCTGTTACACCTGCATTGCGGAGCCATTGCAATGCGTGACGCCAGTTGCCGTCGAAGGCTATTTTAATGGCGGGCGCTACAATAATGGCAATCTTTTCTCCCTTCTTTAGGTCTTCCAGAAACCGTTGCATATCATCCTCAAAGGTTCTTGCGTGATGGCTGCAGGCCTTGATGCAGGCACCGCATTTAATACATTTGCTCTCGTCAATTTCTATGACAAGCTTACCGTTATCGTTCTTGACAATGCGGTTGGCATCCCCTACGGGACAGGCTCGAACGCAAGAGTTACATCCAACACATTTTTCAAGTTCCACAACAATTTTGCTCATATATCCCTCCAATTAGTATATTTTGGAAGCCATCATATTGTCATAATCAACAAATAAAGCGGCTCCGCTTTTTATTTTATCATTAAAATTGACAAAAACCAAGGCTATTTACATTTTTTGGCTTTTTTGTTGAAAAAAGTATTTGCGTATCAATATGGAGCAAATTGGGAAATCGGGGTTTAGGCTTGCCAGAAAGTGGGCAAAGTATTATACTATAAAAGCCGCAGATTTTAAGAGGTCTGTTTATGAGCGCATACAATAAAAGGAGGTTACCAGATATGGCACAGATTACCAAAGAAATGACAATCGGTGAAATTTTAAGAGCGAATCCCAATGTTGCACCTATCCTTATGGAAGCAGGGATGCACTGTCTCGGATGCCCTTCCGCACAGGCAGAAAGCCTTGAAGAAGCAGCAATGGTTCATGGAATGGATATAAATGATTTGATGGCTAAGATTGCAGCTTTATAAGAACTGGAGATAATATTGTATAATGAAAACAGCGTGTACCTTGGCGGCACACGCTGTTTTTGAATCTGTTTATTATTGTTTGTTAAGATGCTGCATTTTTTGAATGGACAGACTTAATAATCAGCAGAACTGCAAGAAGCAGAACGATGCCAATTGGAAGTGAAATCCAGGCATTTTGTGTAAAACCTGCAACGATATATGTAACAAAGGAAACTGCAGCGGCCAATAATGCATAGGGCAGCTGGGTGGTAACGTGATTTACATGATTACATTGCGCTCCGGCACTTGCCATAATAGTAGTATCGGAGATGGGAGAACAGTGATCGCCGCATACTGCGCCAGCCATACAAGCTGAAATGGAAATGATCATCAGCTGAGGGTTGGAGTTTGCAAACACTGCAACTACAATGGGGATCAAAATGCCAAAGGTACCCCAGGAGGTTCCGGTAGAGAATGCAAGGAAACATCCAACCAGGAAAATGATCGCAGGAAGGAAGTTCATCAGCCCCTCTGCACTTTGCGCCATAGCGGAGGCAACAAACTCAGCAGCGCCAAGGCTGTCTGTCATGGCTTTTAAGGTCCATGCAAAGGTTAAAATCAGGATTGCAGGAACCATTGCCTTAAAACCGGCAGGAAGACACTCCATGCATTCACTGAAAGTAAGTACCTTTCTTATTAAGTAAATTATGATGGTGATCAGCATTGCAAAAATACTTCCCAGTGCAAGTCCGACGGATGCATCTGAGTTGGAGAAGGCTGTGATGAAATTCTCGCCTTCGAAGAAACCACCGGTGTAAATCATTCCAATGACGCAGCAGACAATCAATGTAACAATTGGAATGACCAGATCAATCACCTTTCCTTTGGCAGTTGAAGGAGCAGCTTCCTCGCCGGCAGCAGCTTTGCCGTCGGTAAAAAGATCTCCCTTTAAAGCATTGTCCTCATAGGTATTCATGGGACCAAAATTAATATTTAAAAGAACCAGTGCAATCATCATCACGATAGTGAGGAGCGCATAGTAGTTATAGGGAATTGCCCTGATAAAAATGGAAAATCCGTCTTCGCCTTCTACAAAACCGGAAACGGCTGCGGCCCAGGAGGAAATGGGAGCGATGATGCAGACGGGGGCAGCAGTGGCGTCAATCAGATAAGCCAGCTTTGCGCGGGAAACCTTGTGCTCGTCCGTGACGGGTCTCATAACACTGCCTACTGTCAGACAGTTAAAGTAGTCATCTATAAAAATAAGTACACCCAGAGCGATAGTAGCCAGCTGTGCGCCTGCCCGGGTCTTGATCTTTTCTTTGGCAAAATGACCGAAAGCAGCGGAACCGCCTGCACGGTTCATCAGGCTTACCATTGCACCCAAAATGACGAGGAAAATCAAAATGCCCACATTATAGCTATCGGATAAGACACCGACAAAGCCATCATTAAAGATGTGGGTAATGGTTCCCTCAAAACTGAAATTAGAATAGAACAGTCCACCTACTAAAATACCAATAAACAGAGAACTGTAGACCTCCTTGGTAATTAAAGCAAGCACGATTGCAACAATGGGAGGGACAAGCGCCCAAAATGTAGCATACATGGAAGGCATAGCAGTTTCTTCTTCTGCCGCAAGTGCCATGATTGGCATCAGCAGAAAACAAAGTGACAGGACACTTGCGCCGGCAAGCAGTCCGCGTTTGAATTTTTTCATGGTTTAACCCCTTTCATAATTGAATAGAACAACTAATTCTAACACTAAAGGCAGTAAAAACCAAGTATTTTTGCATGATTTCGACAAAAAAAGAGCCCGCAGGCGGACTCTTTGATAAAAATCTTTTAAATACAGGATAACGACTGCAAAGCAGTATTTTTGATGATTGGTTCAAAATGTTCTTCCAGGTATGCTTCTGAAGCGGGAACTGATTTGATGCAGGATGCATATTCGGAAAGAATATTACATACCTTGTTGAACTCAATCGGCGTGTGCTCACCTTTGGAAAGCACCAGCAGATAAGAACCATCTTTTTGTTTGTACAGAGAATTAATGCCCTGATAATACCCTGACAGCACATGGGATAAGCTTGTTACTTCACGGAGGCTGCCAAAAGAATAAATTCTGGTAAGCTCAGAGGAAACTGAGGCATCGGAAAGCTTCTTCTGTAAAGCCTTCTTGAATGACTGCCTGGTAGATTCGCTGTCTGAATCCTCTTCCTTAGAGGTGGCAGGAGAAGCATTGCTTCCTGCCTTACCATTCTGTATCTTCCTAAATAAATCTAACACATCATCAGCGCCTTCAGCGATGGTATCCAACACATCATCCAGACCATTGTCATCGTCATGGACGGAAGGGGCAAACTTTGAAAAACGTGTATCAAGTTCATCGGGATCCTCCACCTTGGTAATAATTAGGACGATGCACTCTGAATTTAAAGGAATCGCTTCTATCATTAATGGAATATCTTCCGCTTCAAAACCAAATTCAAAGGATGCCTGCTGCATCATATCACGGAACAAATCTTTGGCTTTTTCGGTACCGTAAGCAAGTTCACTGAGTTTTAGCTCCCTGTCGGCTAAATCCTCTCTGGTAAGGGTACAGCGAATTTGATGATCATTCACTTTTTCTATTTTCATATTTATCACATCCTTACTATTAAGATACTGTTATCCTGCCGTTTGGTGACATTATAATCACTTAAAAGTATATTATACTTTGAATGAAGTTAAGTCAATAGTACAGAAAAACAGTTTAAAAAAATTTAATAAATACCGCATTTTTAGACATTTATCAAAGAAAATTAGTAAAAATAAATAAAAAATCTAAAATAATGCTTGCATAATTTGGTAATAAATACTATAATGCATTTGTGAGGTGCTTCCGGGTAAATCCAGTATCAAGAAGGAGGCATGGCAGTCAGAGTTTTGTTTACACGAATCTAAGCAATTTTATAGCTCCCATTCAGGGACGTCTTACAAGCTTGTGCTTGTCGCGAATATTTCTATGGATTTTCACCAGTTATAATTCAACCCTTTAGAATTTCGCAGTGGTAGTTAAATTTTAGATACGTATCCGGCATCTTACCTGTTTTTATTATCGTCATAATCAGCAAAACTATAATCAGTTCCAGAATTAATTTTTGTTTTGGCGCGCATATCACGGAATCCTTTTGGAATTGCCAGGATATAATTTTGGAGCAGATGGGAGAAAATATGACTTCAATAAGCAAAAGCGATGCAGATGCACTAAAGTCACAGCTTGAAGGAATGGAAAAGCAGGGTGTTAAGCTGTACTTAAATGGCGTTCCGTCCACAACGGAATTTATTATCAGTAATTGTGTGAATGAAGACACAGTTTACATGCCTGACTATGTGACTGACGAGCATGGAAAAATTAAAGAGGTAAGGTACGACAGAATTCTTCTTTAATTAGTTGAGCCTCTATCTGACCATCTCTCATATTACGGATTGTTTCGTGACAGAAAGCCCCTGAAAACGATGATGGATGTCCGGTATGGGAGATGGAAAATTGTAATAAAAAGTCAAAATTGATAATGACGGTATAGGAATAGTCTGCTATAATATAGGGCGATTGGAGGTTATTACAGGATGAAGAAAAAAATGATACCGGTTTTGATTGCAATTGCCCTTATTATAGTGGTAGCAGGGGTAAGCTTTGGAACAATCCTGCTGGAAAGATATTCCTACACCAAAGACCGCGCTGACCTGAATGATTATTTTCATATGTCAGGGGATGCGGATGTGGCGATTGTGCTTCAGAATGAAATAATAGAAGAAAGAGCCAGATTATTTGACGGTGTTTATTATATGGATTTGGATACGGTTCATAAATATTTTAATGACCGTTTTTATGAAGATAAAGGAGAGGGACTTTTACTTTATACGCTGCCTGATGATATCATTCGGACAGTGATTGGCAGCAGTGAAATGACCGCTGGCGGGGAGACGGAAGCGCTTTCCTATATACCAGCCAGATATGATGGGGAAACACTTTACGTTGCCCTCGATTATGTAAAGAAATACACCAATTTTTCATATGAAGGTTTCACGGAACCCAACCGCCTGCAGATTTATACGGCGTGGGATGAACGTCAGGTTGCAGATATTAAGAAGGCAACTTCGGTAAGAGTTTTGGGTGGAGTGAAAAGTGAAATTCTAGAGGATCTGGCAAAGGGAGATAAGGTTACTGTCCTGGAACAGATGGAAACATGGAGTAAGGTTAAAACAAGTGATGCCGTGATCGGGTATGTGGAGAACAAACGATTGACAAATATCAGAGCAGAACTGCCGATTCCGGTAACAGACTATGAGGAGCCGGAGTATACCAGTATTACAAGAGACTATAAAATCAATCTGGGATGGCATGTGGTTGCGGGAACGACTGGAAATGATACGTTTGATTCTGTAGTTGCCAACACCAAAGGGTTGAATGTAATCTCACCTACATGGTTCAAATTAAGTGATAATAACGGTGGTTTTACAAGCTTTGCAAGTCAGGACTATGTGAACAGAGCGCACAATAAGGGACTTGAGGTATGGGCACTGGTAGAAAATATTGAATATGCGGACAGCATTGATATGTATGAGATTCTGTCCTCCACAACTACAAGAGCAAGGCTGATTGATGGACTGGTAAATCAGGTGCTTGACTATGGCATAGATGGCATCAATGTGGATTTGGAACAAATCAGCATGGATTGCGGAGAACACTACATTCAGTTTATTAGAGAATTGTCCATTCCCTGCCGCAAATATGGAATTGTTCTGTCCGTGGATAATTATGTGCCTACAGGTTATACAGACCACTATGACAGGAAGGAACAGGGGGTTGTGGCTGACTATGTAGTCATTATGGGATATGATGAGCATTACGCGGGCAGTCCGGAAGCGGGAAGTGTTGCTTCTATTGATTTTGTGGAAGAAGGAATTGAGAAGACGGTAAATCAGGTGCCGGCAAACAAAGTTATTAATGCGGTTCCCTTTTATACAAGGATTTGGGAGACGTCTGACGGAAAGCTCAGCAGTCAGGCAGTCGGAATGGATATGGCAGAAGAGTTTGTTAAAAGCCATAACATCACAGTGGAATGGGATGAGGAGACCTGCCAGAACTATGGGGAAATTCAGGAAGGCACAAGATTGTATCAGGTGTGGCTTGAGGATGAGAAGTCAATAGAAGTAAAGCTGAACATCATGGACAAGTATCAGATTGGTGGTGTTGCAAGCTGGAGATTGGGGTTTGAAAAGCCGGAAATTTGGGAGATCATAGAAGCCTATATGAATAAGTAGAGGATATGCCGGGTGCATAAACGAATCTGAGATAAGCTGTGGGCATACCTGCAGCTTATTTTTCATAAATATAGGTAAGACTATTGTTTGCGAGGCAGCAGGTGTCAGAAGAACAGAACAGGGTTTTGAAGCTGGTAATGCTGGGGATTTTAATGGTATCCATGTTTGTGGTGGCAAGAGAAGGCGCTGTGCAGGTTAGTTCCATGCAGGCAGAAAGCAGGGAAGGGCTCTGCGTGGTTATCGATGCAGGTCATGGAGGCTCAGATCCTGGCAAAGTGGGAATCAACGACCAGTTAGAAAAGGATGTGAATCTGAAAATTGCGAAGATGCTTAAACAGTTTTTGCAGGCAGAGGGAATTTCGGTGGTCATGACAAGAGAAGGGGACGGCGGACTGTATGATGAAGGGGCATCCAATAAGAAGGTTCAGGATATGAAAAAGCGCCTTGAGATTATCGAAAAGGCTGACCCGGTCATGGTGGTAAGCATTCATCAGAACAGTTACCATGAAGAATATGTGAAGGGAGCTCAGGTTTTTTATTATAAAACCAGTGAAAGCAGCAGATGTCTTGCGCAGGTATTGCAGGAACAGCTTCGCAGACTGGATCCGGACAATAAGCGGGAGGCGAAAGGAAATGACAGTTATTTTTTGCTGAAAAAAACTGCAAAACCTATTGTGATTGTAGAGTGCGGCTTCCTTTCCAACCGGGAGGAGGCAGAAAAATTGTCCACTGCACTCTATCAGGAGAAAATGGCATGGAATATCCATATGGGTATTATGAAATACTTAAATGGAGTAAAAATAGAGGAAAACTAATAAAGGTAGTCAAAAAAGCGGAAATATGTTAGAGTAAAATAGAAAAAGTTCTGGGTAGGAAAAATGAATACAAAGATTTTGAAAATGGATGAAGAAAATATAGATGCTGATGCTATCCGTGAAGCAGGAAATATTCTTCGCAATGGAGGACTGGTCGCATTCCCAACTGAGACAGTATATGGTCTTGGCGGGGATGCGCTGAATGCTGAGTCATCCGGGAAAATATATGCTGCAAAGGGACGGCCTTCTGACAATCCGCTGATTGTTCATATCGCGGGGATGGAGGAATTATCAAAAATTGTCAGAAAGATACCTGAGGAAGCATACCTGCTTGCCGAACATTTTTGGCCGGGACCGCTTACTATGATTTTTGAAAAATCAGATTGTGTTCCGCTAGAGACTACAGGCGGGCTGGAAACAGTGGCAGTCAGGATGCCTTCCAACAAGATTGCGAGGGCACTCATTCACGCATCGGGCGGATATATTGCAGCTCCCAGTGCCAATCTTTCCGGACGACCAAGCCCTACGGTGGCAAAATATGTGATTGAGGATCTGGATGGCAGAGTGGACATGATCATTGACGGCGGCGAGGTAAATATTGGATTGGAGTCCACGATTATCGATTTGACAGGGGACAAGCCTATGATTTTGCGTCCCGGCTATATTACGGAAGAAATGCTGGAAGAAACCATAGGAAGTGTTGAGATTGATCAAACGATTATAGAAGGAAATTCGAAACAGGCGCCCAAAGCCCCCGGAATGAAGTACAGGCATTATGCACCTAAAGGAAACCTCACTATTATAGAGGGAGAGGCAGACCGGGTAGTAGACTATATTAATGAACAGCTCCGCATCTATCGGAAGAACGGAAGTAAAACGGGTGTCATTGCAACAGATGAAACTGCTACAAAGTATCAGGCGGACAGCGTAAAAAGCGCAGGGAAGCGGAAAGACGAAGACCAGATTGCACACCAGTTGTTTCGTATTCTCAGGGAATTTGACGATGAGAGTGTGGAGATTATCTACGCGGAGAGCTTTGAAGGCAGAGGAGTAGGACAGGCAATTATGAACAGGCTGCTAAAGGCAGCAGGTCATCAGGTCATAAAATTATAATCATGATGGGAGGAAGAAAAATGATAGCATTAGGCAGTGATCATGGCGGATATGATTTGAAATGTCAGATCATAGATTATTTGAAGGAAAAGGAAATTGCGTACAAGGATTTTGGCTGCTATGACAAGCAGTCCTGTGATTATCCGGAATTTGGCAAGGCAGCGGCAAAGGCGGTTGCCAGTGGCGAATGTGACAGGGGGATTGTGGTGTGCACTACCGGAATCGGTATTTCTATTGCGGCAAATAAGATTCCCGGTGTGCGCTGTGCTCTTTGCACAGATTCATACCTTGCGAAAATGACAAGGCTTCACAATGATGCAAATATGCTGGCTCTTGGAGGTGGGATTGTTGGCAAAAATCTTGCCATTGAAATTGTGGAGACCTTCCTGAATACAGAATTTTCAGAGGGTGAGAACCATATCCGCAGAATTGGAAAACTGGAAGAATAACGATAGAATTTGTAAATAAAAAGGCAGGTGAGGCGATGAAAAGAGCAATAAAAAGAGGAATTGCTGTATTTATGACAGCAGTTGTTTTAGTGTGCGCTTTTCCGATGACTTCTTATGCCGACAATGACAAAATCTCGAATTTGGAGAGCCAAATTGAACAGAAAAAAAAGGAGAAGGAAGAGACTGAGCAGAACATCAATGAAACCCAAAATGAGTTAAATGGCTTACAGGAAACCACCGAAGGCCTGAAGGGAAAACTAAATAATCTCAATTCAGACCTGACGACGGTAAGCAATAATCTGGCTGATCTTGAGGAGAAGATTGCTGTTAAGAATGAGGAGATAGAGACCACTCAGGAGGAACTTGATGAGGCGAGATGCGTGGAAGCAGATCAGTATGCAGCCATGAAGAAGCGTATCCAGTTCATGTATGAAAAACGGGATTATGTGATGATGGAAATGCTCTTCGGCGCCGCCAATTTCTCAGACTTATTGAATCGGAACGATTATATCGAGCAATTGTCTGAATATGACAGAAACCAGCTGGAAATGTTCAAGGCAACCAGACAGGAAATTGAAGAAAAGGAAGCCCAGCTTGAAGCGGAAAAGAAAGAACTGGATGAACTGAAGGTTTCTGTGGAAGCAGAACAGAGCCGCGTGGCAGGAATGATCAGCCAGACTTCAGGGCAGATTACCAGCTATCAGCATGAAATTTCAGCTGCTGAAGCGGAAATGCTGGAATATGAAAAGAAGCTGCAGGAGCAGAAGAACAGCATTGCAGCTCTCCAAAAAGAACTGGAAGAAGAAAGAAGGCTGTCACAGTTGGCAGCAAGATCGGCATGGAGAGATATTTCGGAAATATCCTTCGCGGATGGTGACAGGTATCTTCTGGCAAACCTGATCTATTGCGAGGCGGGAAACCAGCCTTTTGAGGGACAGGTAGCGGTAGGCGCAGTGGTAATGAACCGTGTTATGAGCTCTGTATTTCCTGATACCGTGGTAGGGGTAATTTATCAGAACAAGCAGTTTTCGCCTGTGGCAAGCGGACGCCTCGCACTTGCTCTTGCGGAGGATCACGCTACAGCCGCATGTTATCAGGCGGCAGATGCAGCGATGTCAGGGCAGACGACTGTAGGAAACTGTCTGTTTTTCAGAACGCCTATTGAAGGACTTACAGGTATCCAGATTGGCGGACATATCTTTTATTAGAAGAGAAAAAGAAATGAGCCCTTTTCCCATTTGGGAGAAAGGCTCATAATTTTTTAAAATAAATTGTCTGTGCTTCAACAGTCAATGTAAGATTTTAATTCTTCAAAGCTGCCGGAATAAATGATGTTAAGCAGCCTGTCAAGGCGCATCAGACTCGACTTCAGGGTATCCAGGGAAATGGAGCAGGATTCCAAAGCGGTTACCAGTTCATCCAAATCTACTACCTTGACGAATCCATCAGGATATATGATTACATCTGCCAGAAGATCCGTTACAATCATGGTATTGGTGTCGGGTGTGTAATTGAAATCCACAATATCGCAGTACCAGTACAGGAGAGAACCGTCTTCGCGGCAGAATTTACTTACCTTAAAGCCTTCTTTCAGAAAATAACAGGAAGAACCATGGTGCAGATCCTTCTTGGGATGAAGCGCATGCCAGGTCGTGACAATGCGGTCTTCATTACAGAAAGTGATTACATCATCCTTCAGAAGAATACATTCCTCCGGAATAATACGTCTGCGGTATAAAATGGGATTTTCCATAAAAACCTCCTTGTCGGTAACCGGAATTGCCTTACAAAAATCTTACTCTTAAACGGAGGTAAAGTCAACGAATTCCGGGAAATATGTAAAAGGAAAGTTTATCAAAATTTATGTGCGATTTTACCAATATTTTATAGACATAAAATGAAAAAATGGGTATAATAAATAAGTGTATGCAAATAGCAAAAATGACACTTTGAAAGGGAGAAACATGTGAAATTCAATCGAAGCGTATATCAGGCATTAACGATGATAGGACAGTTTGGAATTAACATGTTGGTCCCTGTTTTTATTTGTTCCTTTCTGGGGATGTTTCTGGATAGAAAGCTGGGGACAAACTTTCTGGTAGTAATCTTGTTTTTTGTGGGGGCGGTAGCCGGCGGCTATAATGTATACCGCTTTGCAAGACAAATCTTCCAAAGCGAAAGTGACCAGTCTGCTTATTTACATAAGAGCAGAAGAAACAGGAAAGATGGAAACAGAAATGAAAGAAAAGATTATCAGGATTAACAGAACGCTGTTTGAGCTTGAAACAGGCATCCTTATATTCGGAGTCTTGTGTCAGCTGTTTGTTTTTTTGCCAATAGATAAGGGCGCTTACAGCCTGGGGCTCTGGGCGGGAATACTGATTGCCATGGTCAGTGCCTTTCATATGTGGTGGTCACTTGACCGTGCGTTAAATCTGGAAGAACATCAGGCGGTAAAAGTCACAAGTGCCCATAACATTCTCAGATATTTTCTGATTACCGTGGCGCTCATACTGATTGCCGTAAGCAGAATTGCAAACCCACTGTCTGCATTTTTAGGGATTATGGGCTTGAAGGCTTCTGCATATATGCATTTTATTACTAAGAAAATAAGCACATTGATTTATGGGGAAGAAATTCTTCCTCCGCTTATAGAAGAACCTGCCGGGGAGCAGGATATGTAAGGAGGTGAAGAAATGGAGCAGGGAATTCTCTTGTCGGGAGAAACGGAAGTCGATTTTATGATTCATGGGGTCTTTTCCTATGAATTGTTTGGACAGACCGTATGGATTACAACCACACACATCTGCGTGTTGATTGTCATGCTGATTATTATTGGTTTTTGTATCGCGGCAAACCGCGCAATCAAGCATGCTACGGAAGTGCCCGGTGCATTTCAGAATGTGGTAGAACTGATTGTAGAGATGCTTGATGGAATGGTCGGCGGCGTCATGGGTAAGCAGGCAGTCCGTTTTCGGAACTACATTGGAACGATTTTTATCTTTATTTTTATCAGCAATATTTCCGGACTTCTGGGCTTGCGTCCGCCTACGGCTGATTACGGAGTGACCTTTGCCTTGGGGATCATTACCTTTACGTTGATTCATTTTAATAAATTCAAGTATCAGAAGGTTTCAGGTGTACTTAAGGGATTATGCGAACCGTGGCCAATTTGGGCGCCAATCAACATTATCAGTGATCTGGCAGTTCCGGTTTCGCTATCACTTCGTCTGTTCGCCAATATTTTGTCGGGAACAGCGATTATGGCATTGATATATGCATTGCTGAATAAAGTGGCCATTATCTGGCCGGCAGCACTTCATGTATATTTTGACCTGTTTTCAGGTGCAATCCAGACCTATGTTTTCTGTATGCTGACCATGACGTACATTACGGATGCATGCAACACGGGAGACTAGATCAGGATAGAATTAAGGGATAAGATATCCGCAAAAAGATTATCATGCAAAAAGCATAAGGAGGACACAAAAATGGAATTTAATTCAAACTTTATTTTAGGTTGTTCAGCAATCGGTGCAGGTCTGGCAGTTATTGCCGGTATCGGACCTGGTGTAGGACAGGGTATTGCAGCAGGACATGCTGCAGCAGCAGTAGGAAGGAATCCCGGAGCAAAATCTGACATTACTTCTACCATGCTTCTTGGACAGGCAGTTGCAGAAACCACCGGTCTGTATGGTCTGCTGGTAGCAATTCTGCTGTTATTCGTAAGACCTCTTATGGGCGCAGCTCAATAAAACGAGAAAGAGCATTTCTAAAGCAGCAAAGGACGCTGCTTAAGAAAAGCTAAAGCTTTCTCGTGAAGAATGTCTCTGGAGAGACATTCTTCTGAAGAAGAGCCGGGGATATGATATCCGGCTGACGAGTGAGAAATATTGGAGAAAGGAGGTTTACGGATGGAACCCAGATTGTTTGACCTTGACCTTCAGCTGCTTGCAGACGCAACGCTTATGATTATAGCGGTTTTTGTCCTTTTCCTGGTGGCATCATATTTTCTGTTTAACCCCGTAAGGGAAATGATGGCAAAGAGACAGGCAAAAATAAAAAATGAACTGGACAGCGCAGCAAAGGACAAGGAAGATGCTTCCAAGCTTCGTATGCAGTACGAAGAGAAGCTTAAGAGCATTAATAAGGAAGCAGAAGAAATTTTGAGCGATGCCAGAAAGCGTGCACTGGAAAATGAAAACAAGATTGTAGCCGAAGCTAAGGAAGAGGCTGCAAGAATTATTGACAGGGCAAGGGTGGAAGCCGAACTTGAGAAGCAGAAGGCGGCAGATGATGTAAAACGTGAAATGGTAGTGCTTGCATCCATGATGGCGGGAAAGGTAGTAAAAGCATCTATCGATACAACCGTACAGGAAAGCCTGATAAACGACACATTAAAGGAAATAGGTGAGAGCACATGGCAAAGCTAGTTTCAGCAACATATGGAGAGGCTTTGTTTGAATTGGCTGTGGAAGAGGGCAGGGAAGAAGAGTTTTTGGATGAGATTGTCCAGTTGAAAACCCTGCTTGCAGAGAACCCTGATTTTGGAAAGCTGATGAATCATCCCAAAATCCTTAAAGAAAATAAGCTTGAGGTGCTTAGGGAGGTTTTTGAAGGACGCATTTCCAAAGAACTGCTGGGCTTCTTGCATTTGATTGTGAGCAAAGACAGATATGGTGAAATTGATCATATTCTGGATTATTTCATAGATGAAGTAAAGAAGCTTAAGGGGATCGGAATTGCCTATGTAACCACAGCAACAGATTTGAGTGAAGCAAAAAAGAAAGAAGTAGAAGAGAAACTGCTTGCCACTACAGCTTTTCAGAGGATGGAGATGCATTATCAGGTGGACGAAGACCTGATTGGTGGCATGGTTATCCGAATCGGAGATCGTGTAGTTGACAGCAGTGTGAAAAATAAGCTGTTTGAACTGCAGCGTGAGCTGCTTAAGATTCAGCTGTAACTATGAAAGAAAGGTGCGTAAGAACCATGAATTTAAGACCCGAAGAAATCAGTTCTGTGATTAAAGAGCAGATCAAAAGATATGCTTCAGAACTTGAAGTTTCTGACGTCGGTACCGTTATTCAGGTAGCCGACGGTATTGCCCGTGTGCATGGTCTGGAAAACGCAATGCAGGGAGAACTTCTGGAATTCCCCGGAGAAGTATACGGAATGGTGCTGAACTTGGAAGAGGACAATGTAGGCGCTGTACTTTTAGGAAGCCAGAAGAACATCAACGAAGGCGATACGGTTAAAACAACCGGACGTGTTGTTGAGGTGCCTGTAGGCGATGCTATGTTAGGGCGTGTAGTGAATGCTCTTGGACAGCCTATTGACGGAAAAGGTCCTATACAGACAGAGAAATATCGTAAAATAGAAAGAGTTGCATCCGGTGTTATTACCAGAAAATCAGTAGATACACCTCTGCAGACCGGTATCAAGGCAATTGACTCTATGGTGCCAATCGGAAGAGGGCAGCGTGAGTTGATTATCGGTGACAGACAGACCGGTAAGACAGCAATTGCAATTGATACCATTATTAATCAGAAGGGACAGGGCGTAAAATGTATTTACGTTGCGATTGGACAGAAAGCATCCACGGTTGCTTCTATTGTCAAGACATTGGAAGAGTTTGGTGCGCTTGCATATACCACAGTGGTAGCAGCTACTGCCAGCGAATTGGCACCCTTACAGTATATCGCCCCTTATTCCGGCTGTGCAATTGGCGAGGAATGGATGGAGAACGGAGAAGATGTTCTGGTCGTTTATGATGATTTGAGTAAGCACGCAGCGGCATACCGTACACTTTCCCTGCTCCTGAAACGTCCACCCGGACGTGAGGCATACCCCGGCGACGTATTCTATCTGCATTCAAGACTTCTTGAACGTGCAGCAAGAATGAGCGACGAGTACGGCGGCGGTTCCCTGACTGCACTTCCTATTATTGAAACTCAGGCAGGTGACGTATCCGCTTATATTCCGACCAATGTTATTTCTATCACAGATGGTCAGATTTATCTGGAAACGGAAATGTTTAACTCCGGTTTCCGTCCTGCAGTTAACGCAGGTCTGTCTGTATCCCGTGTAGGTGGTGCAGCACAGATTAAGGCGATGAAGAAGATTGCAGCACCTATTCGTGTGGAACTGGCACAGTACAGAGAGCTGGCAGCCTTCTCACAGTTTGGATCGGAACTGGATGCAGACACCAAGGAAAAACTTGCACAGGGCGAGAGAATCAAAGAAATTTTGAAACAGCCTCAGTATAAGCCCATGCCGGTGCAGTATCAGGTTATCATTATTTATGCAGCTACCAACAAGTATCTGCTGGATGTACCTACAGAGGATATCACAAGATTTGAAGCAGAATTCTTTGATTTCCTTGATACAAAGTATCCCGAGGTTCCCAGAGCAATCGCTGATGAAAAGGTTATTTCCGAGGCAACAGAGGAAACCTTGAAGAAAGCCATTGCAGAGTTCAAAGCAGCATTTTTAAAATAAGATAAGGATAAGGTGATATTTTATGGCTTCAATGCGTGATATAAAGAGGCGTAAAGGCAGTATCCAAAGCACCCAGCAGATTACCAAAGCCATGAAGCTTGTTTCCACTGTCAAGCTGCAGAGAGCAAAACTGAATGCAGAGAAATCAGACGACTATTTCCACTGTATGTATGAGACGGTAAATTCCATCCTTCAGAGGACAAAAAATCTGGATCACAAGTATTTGAAGGCGGGAACGTCCGGCAAGAAGGCAGTGATTGTGATTACATCTAACAGAGGACTGGCAGGAGGCTATAACTCCAATATAGTCAAGCTGATTACAAGAGGAGAGCTGGCAGATGAGGAACTGGCAATCTATGCAGTCGGTAAAAAGGGAAAAGAAGCGCTGCAGAGACAATATGAGATCAAGACCGATTATTCGGATATGATTGAAGAACCTGTTTATGCAGATGCCATGGCAATCAGCAAGGAAGTGCTGGAGGCTTTTGCCAACGGAGAAATCAGCGAGATTTATCTTGCTTACACTGCATTTAAGAACACAGTCGTTCACATTCCCACCCTGTTAAAGCTGCTTCCGGTGGAAGTAAGCGGGGAAGAAGATGTGAAAGGATCAGAGGATGCAGAGATAGAAGATAAGGCACTCATGAATTTTGAACCCGAGGATGAAGAAGCTTTAAATCTGCTGATACCCAAGTATATAACCAGCCTGATCTATGGCGGTATGATTGAAGCGGTGGCCAGTGAAAACGGAGCCAGAATGCAGGCAATGGATTCGGCTACCAGCAATGCAGAAGAAATGATAGACAAGTTGACCCTGCTGTATAACAGAGCTCGTCAGGGTTCTATTACGCAGGAACTGACAGAAATTATTGCAGGAGCAAATGCAATTTCATAACAAAATGTTCCGGCTTTGCTATTGCCGGACAGGAATGGAGGAAAAATGGCAGATATAAATACGAGCAGTCAAAGCAGCTCGGGAAAAATTACACAGATTATCAGTGCCGTTCTGGATATTAAATTTACAGATGGCAGGCTGCCGGAAATCAACGAAGCAATCAAAATCCCTCTAAAAGATGGCGGTGCGCTTACTGTTGAAGTAGCACAGCATCTGGGCGATGATACGGTAAGGTGTATTGCCATGGGTCCCACCGACGGATTGGTAAGAGGAATGGAGGCAATTGCAACAGGCGCTCCCATCAGTGTCCCGGTTGGTGAAAATACCCTTGGACGTATGTTTAACGTTTTAGGTGATCCTATTGATAATAAACCTGCACCGGAAGGAGTAAGCTTAGAACCCATACACAGACCCGCACCGGAATTTGTTGAACAGTCAACCCAACAGGAGCTTTTGGAGACTGGTATCAAGGTAGTTGACCTTCTTTGTCCTTATCAGAAGGGTGGAAAAATTGGTCTGTTTGGTGGTGCCGGTGTTGGTAAGACCGTTCTGATTCAGGAGCTGATCCGTAATATTGCAACAGAGCATGGTGGATATTCCGTATTCACAGGGGTTGGAGAAAGAACCAGAGAGGGTAATGATCTTTACCATGAAATGATGGAGTCCGGTGTTATTGATAAGACCACTATGGTATTTGGTCAGATGAATGAGCCCCCCGGAGCAAGAATGAGAGTAGGTCTTACCGGTCTTACCATGGCAGAGTATTTCCGTGATAAAGGCGGTAAGGATGTACTGCTTTTCATTGACAATATTTTCCGTTTTACACAGGCAGGATCTGAAGTGTCTGCGCTATTGGGACGTATGCCCTCTGCGGTAGGTTATCAGCCTACCCTTCAGACAGAAATGGGTGCCCTTCAGGAGCGTATCACTTCTACCAAGAATGGTTCCATTACCTCGGTTCAGGCAGTATATGTGCCTGCGGACGACCTGACTGACCCTGCACCTGCGACAACCTTTGCCCATCTGGATGCGACCACTGTTCTTTCCAGATCCATCGTAGAACTTGGTATCTATCCTGCGGTAGATCCGCTTGAGTCTACTTCCAGAATTCTGGACCCCAGAATTGTAGGTGAGGAGCATTATGAGGTTGCCAGAGGCGTTCAGGAAATTCTTCAGAAGTATAAGGAATTACAGGACATCATTGCAATTCTTGGTATGGATGAATTATCAGAAAGTGATAAGCTGGTGGTATCCCGCGCAAGAAAGGTACAGAGATTCTTATCACAGCCTTTCTTCGTAGCAGGACAGTTTACCGGACTTCCCGGAAAGTATGTGCCCATTAATGAAACTATCCGTGGATTCAAAGAGATTCTGGAAGGTAAGCATGATGACATACCTGAAAGCTATTTCTTAAATGCCGGAAGTATTGATGACGTACTTGCCCGTGTGAAATAGTTGCGGGGAGGGAACTTATGGCAGACAACAATTTATTTAAACTTAGAATAATTACTCCTGACCGTGTTTTTTATGAGGGAGAGGCTTCTATGGTGGAGTTCAACACCACTGAGGGCGAAATTGGTGTCTATAAGAAGCATGTCCCCACTACAGTGATTATAAGTCCGGGAATCCTGACAATCACGGAAGCGGAAGGAACGAAGGAGGCGGCTCTCCACGCAGGGTTTGCGGAAATCCTGCAGGATGAAGTGGTTATTCTGGCTGAAATCGTGGAATGGCCTGAAGAAATTGACCTTGACCGTGCGGAAGCCGCAAAAGAGCGTGCGGAGGAGAGACTTCGCAGTAAGACGCCTGAAACAGATTTGCTCAGGGCAGAAACAGCATTGCAAAGATCTCTGGCACGTATTCATGTATTAAAATAAACAAAACGAAAGAGGATGTGATTGCATCCTCTTTTATTGTACCCTATCCTATGGCATTTGCACAGGAAGTATAAAATTGCATATGATAGCTGTAAAGATAGAAGGAAGTTATCCATATGTATGAGCGTAAAATTTTGCCCTTTTATATGACATATCCCCTGCCCATGTATTATCAGGAGGAAGACTCCATCATCAGGGATCTGGAGTATCTGCAGCAGATGTATCCCTCCGAGGCAAAGAGGTATCAGAAAATCATCAGCGATATTCTGGATAAACTGGACTATGAGGGCAGCATGATTTATGATGAATACCCGGATAAATGGCAGCTTTACAAGCTGTCGAGAGATATATTGGACCGGATTAAGAGAGAAGAGAAACAGAAAAATCCGGATCAGGATGTGCCCGAAGAAAAATGGGAATGGCTTGGTGATATGGTGCAGATTTTGCTATTTTATGAAATTTATAAAAGAAGACACAATACCAGAAGAGGAATCCTCAGGTTCTGACAAAGTTTTAGTTGTGATTTTAGGGTATAATAAGTAAAATATAGTCATGACGCAAACGTTATGGCTATATTTATGTGAGGAACAAGCAAAAGTGGAAGAATTAAGAGAAGCGCTATCAGATTTTCTTTCGGATAGATTATATCAGATCATTATAAGCAATCCCCGAAGCAAAGAAGGAGCATTTAAAGTAAAGATACGTCCTGTAATGGTAAGGGAGAGCATCTGCTTTCAGGAAACCATCTGGAAAGGAACTCAGGTATTTCATGAAAATTATGGAAAGAATGAAATGCTTGATAAGCTTCTTTTGCATATGGAATGTGATTTTAAGCAGATGGAGGCAGAAAGCATGGACGGACGGCTCCATGTGCTTGTCAGCAAAAAGGGGAAAATAACCATCAAACGGCAAAGAAATGCACAGAATACGCCACAGGAAAGACCTGACATGTCCCACAACCGTGCCAAGAGATATATCCTGAAGGAGGGTGTGGTCATTCCGTTTCTGGTGGATTTAGGAGTACAGACCCGTGAGGGGAAGATTGTGCATTCCAGATATGACAAATTTAAGCAGATTAACCGTTATCTGGAATTTGTTGAAGATATTCTGCCCACACTGAATAAAGGCGGGACAGTTCATATTATCGACTTTGGATGTGGAAAATCTTATCTTACGTTTGCATTATATTATTATCTGCATGAGCTTAAGGGGATGGATGTGCAGATTACAGGATTGGACTTAAAAACTGATGTTATAGATCACTGCAATTGTCTGGCAGAAAAATATGGATATGACAAACTGCATTTTGTGAAAGGTGATATCAGTACCTTCGAGGGTGCAGAAAAGGTAGACATGGTGGTAACCCTTCATGCCTGTGACACGGCGACGGATTATGCAATTAAGAAAGCGGTGGAATGGAATGCCAAAGTCATTTTTACAGTCCCCTGCTGCCAGCATGAAGTAAACGGACAGATAGAAAACGAACTGCTTTCCCCTGTCTTAAAATATGGACTCTTGAAGGAAAGAATGGCAGCGCTTATCACGGATGGCATTCGGGCTAATTTGCTGGAAGAGTGTGGATATGACACTCAGGTGCTCGAATTTATTGATATGGAACATACTCCTAAGAATATACTAATCAGAGCCGTTAAGCGCGATGAGGAGGAAAAACGTCAGGAGGGAAAGAGAATGCTTGAGCGTATGACTGAGGAATTGGGTGTAGAAACTACACTGCAGAGGCTTTTGAAGAGATGAAAAGAACGATTATTAAGGCAAGCATCGTTGTATGCGTTTTTTTTGCAACGCTGTTTATTGTCAGTACAGTTATGAATAAAGACAATGCTGATATGACTACCGAGATGAGTAAAGCCAGCTATCCGGTCATCTGGTTTGACTATGAAGGCTTCCGCATTAATGAAATGCATGGATATTCCGATGTCATGGAAGTCAATCAGATGCGTGAGGGAATTACTCCTCTTTCTTCCGGCAGAAAGGTTCATCTTGAGATTCAGCCTTATGGAAGAGGGATTAAACGGATTACTTACGAAGTGAGGAGCTTAAGCGGCAATCGGCTGATTGAAAGTACGCAGCTACAGGACTTTGAGGAGAATGAAAATGAAATTTCCGTGTCTTTTGCCCTGAAGGATTTGATTGAGACTAATCAGGAATACATGCTGGTAATCATTCTGACGCTGGATAATGGAAGCGATGTCAGATATTACTCCAGAGTCATCAGCGCAGAGGACTATTTTGTAGGTGATAAGCTGGATTATGTATGTGATTTTTCAGACAGAACCTTTGATAAGGAAGCAGCAAAGGAACTGACCAAGTATCTGGAAACCAACGCAGAAGGGGATAATACCACTTACGGCAAGGTAAACATCCACAGCAGTTTTAACCAGGTAACTTGGGGAAATTTGAATGTCAAAAGGGAAACAATGCCCAATATTACGATCAGGGAAATGGGAACCCAGACAGGCAGCATTCTCTTAGACTATTATGTTTCTACTGCTGATGGAAGTGAAAAGAATTATTACAGAGTTAAAGAATTTTTCAGAGTGCGTTATACTGCGGACAGAATTTATCTCTTAGATTACGAGAGAACCATGAACCAAATGTTTGACGCAACGGCAGATGTGTATGCGAACAACAAGATCATGCTTGGAATTACCGGAGAGGATGTAACACTTGAGGAAAGTGATGGAGGAAATGTGCTGGCATTTATTGTCGGAAACCGCCTTTACAGTTATAACGTGGTGGACAATAAAATGGCACGATTGTTTGGCTTCTATAATAAAGGCAATCAGGACGAGAGAACGCTATATGACAGTCACCGGATCAAGATTCTGAACATGGACGAGGGCGGGAATATTACCTTTCTGGTGTATGGCTACATGAATAGAGGCCGCCATGAGGGAGAGGTTGGTGTCTCTGTATACTATTATGACAGTGGGGTAAATACCGTAGAAGAGATGGTTTATATTTCCAGCACCAAATCCCAGGCAATTTTGATGGAGGAGGTGGAGCAGCTGTCCTACCTTAATAAGAAGGGAATGCTCTACTTAAAGTGGGAGAATCAGATTTATGAAATCAATGTTGTAGAGAGAAGCTGTGAGCCAGTGGTATCTAATCTGGCTGAAGGAAGTTATAAGGTTTCAGACAGTAACAAGATGGCAGTTTGGCAGAAGGATGGAAGCCTTTACCATGGAAAAGAGCTTGTATTGATGAATCTGACCACCGGAAATCAGACCAGCATCAGAGCAGGAAGCGGCGAGGTCATTGCACCAATCGGTTTTATGGGAGAAGATCTGATTTATGGAATTGCCAGGGAAAGCGACATTGTGGTGGACTCTGTGGGAAACACAATTTTTCCCATGTATTGTGTGAAAATTGAGAATGAGGGGCAAGGTGTACTCATGTCCTATCAGCAGGACAATGTTTATGTTACGGGCGGTGAGGTCAGCGGCAATCAGATTATTCTTTCCCGAATGAAAAAGGAAGAAGACGGATCTTATGTAGAAATCAAAAATGATCAGATCATGAATGCAGAAACAGAACCCGCAAGCCGCAATACAATCGAGGTGGCAGTTACTGAAAACTATGAAAAATTGACGCAGATAGCGCTGAAAGGGGATATTGATACGGCTGCCATGAAGCATCTTACGCCCAAAGAAGTACTCTTTGAAGGTGGAAGAAGTATCGGACTTATTTCTTCTGATGAGGAGATAGAAAGATATTATGTGTACGGAAAGAACGGCATTGAAGGAATTTATACAGATGCGGCGAGAGCAGTCAGTCTGGCGGACAGCATTTCGGGAGTCGTTCTGGGAGAAGATGGTTATTATATCTGGCAGAAGGGAAACCGAAGCCTGAAAAACCAGATTATGGCGATACAGGGCGAGTCGGCAACAGAGGAAAAGAACTCTCTTGCAGTCTGCCTGGATGTCATGCTGGGCTATGAAGGGGTTGTAAGAAACTCGGAATATATGCTGGAACAGGGGAACTCCGCACTTTCAATTTTAAAGGAAAGTCTTACGGATAGACGGGTGCTTGACCTTAGCGGATGCTCGCTGGATGCAATGCTTTATTATGTGAACAAGGATATTCCCGTTTTGGTTACAATGAAAGATGGAACAGCAGTGCTCCTGATTGGATTCAATGAAAAAAATACAGTCGTTATGAATCCGGAAAGCGGTACAGTCTACAAAGTTGGTATGAATGATTCCAGAGAATGGTTTGAAGAAAATGGAAATTGTTTTATTACCTATGTAAGAAATATGGAATAGAAAAACCGCGTATCTTAGCGGTTTGCAACCGATGGTTGCCGAAGCTCAAACCAGAGTTGGTAGTGCAACCATGGGGGGAATGCATATAATCGGCTCATAAGGCAGGCCGAAAACAAACAGCCTTAATAGGATATATGAGGCGGAAGTTGAGGAGAGAGTAGAGAATGAATATTGAAATTGCAAATCGACTTGTGAACTTAAGGAAGAGTAATAACCTTTCTCAGGAAGCGCTGGCAGAAAAGCTGGGGATCAGCAGACAGGCGGTGAGTAAATGGGAAAGAGCGGAGGCATCGCCCGATACGGATAATCTGATATTGCTGGCACGTCTTTATGGTGTATCACTGGACGAATTACTGAAAACGGATGACGAGATTCCGAGACCGGAAGCGGAGGAAGCTTCATCATATACGGAAAGTGAGACATGGGGAGAGGGAAGCGCTTCTGAGCAGGATGAAGATAATCAGGAAGAATATGTACATGTAGGTCCCGGAGGCGTTCATGTGAAGGATAAGAATGGGGAGGTCCATGTGGGCTGGGATGGCATCCATGTGGATGACAAGAAAAAGGGAGACAATGTTCATATTGATAAGAAGGGAGTCTATGTGAACGGAGAAAAGTACGATAAGGAATGGATCTCACATCATGCACATTTTCCCATGTTTCTGGTTATTATGATTGCATACATTGTTATTGGATGCATGTGGAATGCATGGCATCCGGGGTGGCTTTTGTTCCTTTTGGTGCCAATCTGGTATTCTCTGGTGGATGCCATTGAAAAGAAAAATGCCCATCACTTTGCTTATCCGGTTCTGGCAACACTGATTTTTCTGTGTCTGGGAATTTTCTATATGGCATGGCATCCCGGCTGGGTGGTATTTTTGACAATCCCTCTTTACTATTCGCTGGTATCTTACATACAGGCTGTCAGGGGACGGCATAAGGCAGGTAAAGAAAACGCAGGCATGCAGGGGGATGGATATTGTCAGAGCAACTATACGGAAGGGACAGGTGACACAGATGAAGAATAAGATAGCACTGTTGATAGCCGCTCTTGTCATGTTTTTAATGATTGGAGTGATCTGTGCTATGAGTGTAGGTGCAGCAGGAGGAAGAGTGACCATGGGAGAGCTTGACCTGACTTTTGGCGGAAATGCGGATTTGAGAAATACGATCGAACTTCCCCTGTCAGAGGTCAGCAATTTAAAGCTGGAGTATGGCAGCAAGGATATTGTTGTTTTACCCGCTGATGGAGATAAAATTATTATTAAGGAATACTTGTACAGTGACCGGGAGAAAGCAAAGGCAACCGTGACGATGCTGGAAGATGGAGAGGTAATAGTGACCGGAGGGCGTGTTACTTCCTTTGTGTTCTTTGGATTTGGCTTGCTGCGGGGTGGAGAGCGGATTGAAGTGTCCATTCCTGACAGAGCGCTTAAAAACCTTTTTATAGGAACAGGCAGCGGAAATATCCGAGGCAATCATGATTGTGTCGCTGAGGATGGAAGGATGATTGCTCAATCGGGAAGCGGAAATATAAAGTGGAAAAATATATCCTGTAAGGAACTTTTGTTCCAGGCAGGGAGCGGTAATGTACATGTATCTGATGTCACAGGAGCGGTGGAAATTCAGACCGGAAGCGGTAACATTACGGGAGAGGCTATCTGCGGCAGCCTGAATGCAGACGCGGGGAGTGGAAATATTACACTGGAGGAGTTTGTAGGAAGCGGTGAGCTTTCAGCGAACAGTGGCAATATCAATGTGGATGCAAGCACCATTAATGATGATTTGGCGCTGGAAACAGGGAGCGGAAATATTCATCTTGGACTGCCTACAAACCTGGAATTTCATCTGCAAGTTAATACCGGAAGCGGTTCAATAAGAACTAATTTTGATGATGCCCTGTCCTACAATCAGAAGGGAAACAGTGCAGAGGGGGATGTTGGAGATGCTCCCACATTGACAATTCACGCGAAAGCGGGCAGCGGAAATGTAAAAATTGTAAAGTAAATAAAAATTACCGGGCGATAAGTCAGATTATCACCCGGTTTTTGCTTCTAGAAACTGGCAGGAAAAATCTTGTCCCGACGCTTCTCAAGAGCAAATAAAAGGAGCATGCCCAGTACACCGCAGGAAATAATTTCTCCGATGGTAACCGTTATAAAGGAAAACCAGAGAGGTTGGATCCCATAAGCATAAAGCAGTACGAAAGGAACAATCACTGCGTTGGCAGCAATGGGAGGAACCGGTGCCAGCCATTTGAATTTACGAAGTTTATAAGTAAGAACCGCTCCAATCAATGTAGCAAGGCTGCCAAAAATAATATCAGGGAGCGCACAGCCTGTCAGAATATTGGACAGCAGACACCCGATGAAAAGTCCCGGTATGGCAGCAGGAGTAAAGTAAGGCAGAATGGTAAGTGCCTCAGAGAAACGGATCTGGATTGCCTGACTGGCAAGTCCCAGTTCATTGGCAATAAAGGTGAGCACTATGTAAAGTGCAGCAACCATTGCAGCTTGAACAAGCCGCAATACTTTAGTAGTGTTTTTGTTATTCATTTTTCTTCTCCTTTAGTTTTGTTTTAGGTGAGGAAGGTCTCGAACTCACCGTGCGTTTTTGGAAAAACCTTGAATTTGCTGGCATTTCCAAAGGATTATTATACTGGAAATAGGGAGAATGTCAAGGAAAAGTGTTATGAAGCATTGAATCTTGCTTAGAGGCAGCAGATTAGCAGATATTGCGAAAAAATCTTCTCCATGATAAATTATTAGTAATTGATGTACATGTAAAAGCAGGAGGGCTTTTCTTTATGTATCAGGAAAACAAAATCTGGATTGGCAAAGCAGGAGAAGAAAAAATATACATATATCCGAAGATGGCAAACCGCCATGGAATGATTGCGGGAGCCACCGGAACGGGAAAGACTGTTACCTTAAAGGTATTGGCAGAGTCCTTCAGTGACTGCGGAGTACCGGTCTTTTTGGCAGATGTGAAGGGAGATCTGGCAGGAATGTGTAAACCGGGCGCAGAAAGTGAGAGCCTTCAAAAGCGGATTGATGCCATGGAGCTTGTGAAGGAAGGATATGGTTTCCATGCTTATCCCACTACCTTCTGGGATGTGTACGGTGAAAAGGGAATGCCCCTTAGAGCTACCATTTCTGAGATGGGACCGCTGCTGCTTAGCAGAATTATGGAATTGAATGACACTCAGACGGATATCCTTACAATTATCTTTAAGATAGCGGATGATGAAGGATTACTTCTTTTAGATACGAAAGATCTTCGCTCCATGCTTCAGTATGTAAGTGAGCATGCAAAAGAATACGGAGCAGAGTACGGAAATCTTTCAAAGCAGAGTCTGGGTGCAATTATGCGTGCAGTTGTTGCGTTGGAGGCAGAAGGTGGAGATCAGTTCTTTGGGGAACCTGCCCTCAATCTTGCAGATTGGATGTGTACAGATTGCAATGGCAAAGGTGCGATACAGATTTTGGATTGTCAGAAGCTGATTAACAATCCTACCATGTACGCGACCTTTATGCTTTGGATGATGTCAGAGCTTTTTGAGACCTTGCCGGAGTCGGGCGATCGGGAGAAGCCCAAGATGGTGTTCTTTTTTGATGAGGCGCATCTGCTTTTTGATACCGCATCCAAGACGCTGCTTACCAAGATTGAGCAGGTGGTTAAATTGATTCGTTCCAAAGGTGTGGGCATATATTTTATTACTCAGAATCCTAAGGATATTCCTGATGGAGTGCTGGGTCAGCTTGGAAATAAAATTCAGCATGCTCTTCATGCATATACTCCGGCAGAACAAAAGGGAGTAAAGGCAGCTGCTCAGTCTTTTCGTGAAAATCCTGAGTTTGACACTTATGAGACGCTGACACAGCTGGGAATCGGGGAGGCATTGATTTCTGTTTTGGATGAAGAAGGAATTCCTACGATTGTAAAGAGATGTCAGATTCTGCCGCCACAGAGTCAAATGGGAGCATTGGACGATGGAACTAGAGATGAGCAGATTAGGAGCAGCCTTCTTTACACGAAATACGCACAGATGCTTGACAGGGAGTCTGCCTATGAAATTCTGGAAAAGAAATTCTCTGAGGAAGAGGAGAGCGAGCGCAAGGCAGCGGAGGAAGCTGCCGCTGAGAAGCAGCGACAGAAGGAGGAGACAGCGGCAGAAAAGCAGAGGCTGAAGGAGGAAGCTGCCGCCGAAAAACAGCGTCAACGGGAAGAGGAAGCGGCGAGAAAAGCCAAGGAAAAGGCAGATGAAGCAAGAGAAAAACAGGTGAAGCGCGCTGTGAAGAATGCGGCAAGCTCGGCAGCAGGAACGGTGGGTAGAGAATTTGGGAATACGATAGGCAAATCCTTAGGAGGAAGCTTTGGAAAGAAGATTGGAGGCAATGTAGGCGCATCACTTGGGAGAGGTATCTTAAGCACACTGTTTAAAATGTAAAATACTGAGAATTAAGTGAACAGGCATAACCCCTCACAACGCTTCATAGAATGTAAAAAAGCGTTCTGAGGGGATTTCCTTTGAAAGACTATATCGAGGAAAGAGCAATCGATATTGCCAATTATATTATTGAAAACAATGCCACGGTAAGGCAGACCGCCAAGGCTTTCGGCATCAGTAAGAGTACGGTACATAAGGATGTCACGGAAAGGCTGGAGCAGATCAATCCGACACTGGCAAAGGATGCCAGAAAGGTGCTGGATGTAAATAAGCAGGAACGGCATATCAGGGGTGGGATGGCTACAAAAGAAAAATACCAGCATATGCACCATGAGGCAGAAGCTTATTAAATCGTCTGAGTGAGAGAAAACAGTGGTTATGCACAGCCAAGATAAAGGCATCATTGCAGGGCGACCTGCAATGTGCATGAGGTAATCCCAGGAAGATGTGCAAATAAGATAAGAATATTTTGACAAGCTTTCTACCTATCTTATATAATAGAAGATAAATCTTATATATATGGCGAGGAGCACATCTATGGAAAAGGAAACAGTCATTGTACTTGACTTTGGCGGACAGTATAATCAGCTGATCGCAAGAAGAGTAAGAGAATGTAATGTTTACTGTGAGGTACACCCTTACAGCATGAGTCTGGAAAAATTAAAGGAAATGAACCCTAAGGGTATTATTTTTACAGGAGGGCCGAACAGTGTGTATGCGGAAGAGTCTCCCAGATGCCCTAAGGAGATTTTTGAACTGGGCATTCCCATTCTGGGCATTTGCTACGGTTCCCAGCTGATGTCGTATCTGCTTGGAGGAAGCGTAAAGACAGCACCGGTTAGTGAATACGGAAAGACAGAAGTAGATGTAGACACAGACAGCGTCCTTTTTGAAAATGTGTCACCTAAAACAATCTGCTGGATGAGCCACACTGACTATATTGAAAAGGCACCTGCAGATTTTAAAGTAATTGCACATACACCTGTGTGCCCTGTGGCAGCTATGGAAAACGTGGACAAGCAGCTGTATGCAGTGCAGTTCCATCCCGAAGTAATGCACACTCAGGAAGGTATGAAAATGCTTTCCAATTTCGTATATAATGTCTGCCACTGTAAAGGTGACTGGAGAATGGATTCCTTTGTAGAGACCACCATTCAACAGATTAGAGAGAAGGTAGGGGATGGCAAAGTGCTCTGTGCTCTGTCCGGTGGTGTAGACTCCTCCGTGGCGGCAGTCCTTCTTGCAAAGGCAGTAGGCAAACAGCTGACCTGTGTATTTGTAGACCATGGCCTGCTTCGCAAGAATGAAGGCGATGAGGTGGAAGCAGTATTTGGACCGGACGGTCCTTACGATTTGAATTTCATCCGTGTCAATGCACAGGAGCGTTTCTATGCAAAGCTTGCAGGTGTGGAAGAGCCTGAAAGAAAGCGCAAGATTATCGGAGAGGAATTTATTCGTGTCTTTGAAGAGGAAGCAAAGAAGATTGGTGCGGTGGATTTCCTGGTTCAGGGAACCATTTACCCTGACGTAATCGAGAGTGGGCTTGGCAAGAGCGCAGTGATCAAATCCCACCACAATGTAGGGGGACTTCCCGACTATGTTGATTTCAAGGAAATCATTGAACCCTTAAGGCTGCTCTTTAAGGATGAAGTGCGCAAGGCAGGTTTAGAACTTGGTATTCCTGAATACCTGGTATACAGACAACCTTTCCCCGGTCCGGGGCTTGGCATCCGTATCATTGGTGAAGTAACTGCCGAGAGAGTACGTATTGTGCAGGATGCAGACGCAATCTACAGAGAGGAGATTGCCAAGGCTGGTGTAGACAAGGGACTTGGTCAGTATTTCGCAGCCTTGACCAATATGAGAAGTGTGGGAGTTATGGGGGATGAGAGAACCTATGACTACGCGGTTGCCCTTAGGGCGGTTAATACTTCTGATTTCATGACTGCTGAGGCAGCACAGATTCCGTGGGAGGTCTTAAGCGTGGTGACCAGCAGGATCGTGAATGAGGTAAAGGGAGTTAACAGGGTAATGTATGATTGTACCGGGAAACCACCGGCAACGATTGAGTTTGAATAGAGGCGACAAATCAAAAAAATTAGTATTTATGCGGGTTTGCGATGCCTTGAAAATCAGTTTGATAACAATTTGATAACACTTTGCTAAACATGATTGTTTAAGAATAGCAAGTGGTTTTGAAGTAAAGTCCAATAGAAAAGGTCTTACTGAACTAAGTTTTCAGTAGGACCTTTTTTGCGTGCTTTAAAAACAAAATTTTTGGAACTCTGTTTAAAAGTCTATTCACAATGGACAAGTTGTCTATTATTTGGGGAACGACAAAATCATTTGTTTTCCATAGAATATTGCTTGAAAGAATAATAACCAGCTTTGCGTTAGTGGTTGGTATTGGAAGAAGCACTGATGCCGGAAGAATTTGCCATAGAGTAGTGATAACGCCAGTCGTCATATTCTTCCTTTGAAATAAGGCCTTCACGAAGTTTGTTTGCTTGTTCATACCAAGCCGTGAAGTTGTCAAAAAGCTGAGGATAGGATGGATTATCATATTTCTTAAGGCTAAGACAGATTTCTCCATCAATATTTGTAATCTTGAAGCCGTAAATATCTTCCAATGCAAAAAGCGTATGCATTAGACCATCATAGCTATCTATGTTAGGTACTGATAACGCGAGGGGTGACACCCCCAGCGTATCTGCAAGTAAAGCAAGATAATTATCTTTGGGAGAACGGGTGCCGGATTCATATTGAGCGATGCGGACATCTGCTGATTTTTCATCAAAGCCAAGACGAGCACCAAGATATTTCTGAGTCATACCACGCAAGGTACGGAAAAAATGTATTCTTTCACCAATAGCCATAGAAAATATTCCTTTCTTAGTGATGTATAGTTTGTATCTAATATAAACTATAACAAATATGTTTAGATAATTCAAGATAAACTAAACATAAAAGTTAAATTTTTTAGCGCGTGGGTATTGAATTAAACAAAAATGTATAGTGCTCTAAAGAAAATAGAACTATGCAAATATGTTTAGTGACAATAAAAGGGAGGTGAAGCAAATGAGTACAATGTTTATTGGAGTAACTGAAGTGGCTGAGATTTTAGGAGTCTCAGAGTCTTACGCATATAAGCTGATTCAGAAAATGAATAAGCAGATGCGTGAAGAAGGTTATAAAGGTCCGATTATTCGTGGCAGAGTGGATAGAACATATTTCTATCAGCAGTTTTACGGCACAAGAGATTATGAAAGGAGAGATGTATAATGCCGATTTACAAGGACAAGAAAAATGGTACATGGTATGTGATGGTTCGTTATAAAGATTGGATCGGAGCAAATAAACAGAAGTGCCAAAGAGGATTTGAAACAAAGCGTGAGGCACAGAAATGGGAGTGTCAGTTCAAACTTCAAAAGAAAGCGGATATAGATATGACACTTGCCGCATTTTGCGAGTTGTATGAGATGGATATGAAACCGAAGCTCAAATTAAATACATGGCTTACAAAAGAACACATTATTAAGACAAAAATAGTTCCCTATTTGGGGAATCGAAAGATTTCGGAGATTACTGCGAAGGATATTATAGACTGGCAGAATACAATGAGAGCACTTAAGACAAGTAATGGAAAAGCAATGTCACCAACTTACTTGAAAACAATACATGCGCAGTTAAGTTCCATATTTAATCATGCCATCCGCTATTATGACTTAAGCCATAATCCTGCGAAGAAAGCCGGCACGATGGGAGAGGAAGAAGGCAAGGAGATGCTCTTCTGGACAAAGGAAGAATATATGAAATTTGCCGAAGAGATGATGGATAAACCACTTTCCTACTATGCATTTGAAATGCTGTACTGGTGTGGAATACGAGAGGGCGAGCTATTGGCCTTGACGCCTGAAGATTTTGATTTTTCAGCAATGACGGTTCGTATCAATAAATCTTATCAGAGGTTAAACCGGAGGGATGTAATAACAACACCCAAAACTAAGAAAAGTAATCGTATTGTGAAAATGCCGGAGTTTTTGGTTGAGGAAATGCAGGAATATATGAAGATGTATTACAGACTAACACCTAAGGACAGAATTTTTCCGGTGACGAAGAGTTATCTAAAACATGAAATGATTAGAGGATGCAAAGCTTCCGGTGTGAAACAGATAAGGATTCATGATTTAAGGCATTCTCATCTTCCAAATGACGATTAAGGAAAGGATATAGATGTTGGTATTAGGTGTAAATAAAGTGCTTAATTGGTGTCAGGTTCTATCAAATGGCCGCAAATATACGTGCCCAACAAAGGTTGTGGATGGAGAATTATGCTTTGCCTTCAAAAAGGGGTGGCATAGTGTTGGAAAGTATATTTCAGAACACGCAGAGGAACTTGTAGCAGAAGGTGGCAAAACATTTTTAAGACCATATAAATAGGAGGAATAAACAATGGCACAGTACAAGGTTATTTTTGAAGATGAAGAGCAGGATGAGGTTTTTGATTCAGAAGAAGCAGCAGAAGAATATGCATTATATCTTTGCTCTTGTTCACGAGAAGGAGCTGAGATTCTTCATATGAGTAATCCAGGAGATTACGATTATGATGAAGACGAAGAGTATGATTACGAAATAGTGGAAGTCGATGACTAAATTATCATTTATTTATTTTGGCCGGGATGAAACTCTGAAGAAAAGAGTTTCATCCCTTTATTATTGTTCTCTTCCGGGAGTAGGGAAAGGGTGGTTCGGAATGGTGCCATTAGAAAACAGAATACATTTAAAAATTTGAAAATGTTAAAACCGCACAAAATTAGACCTTGAACATGTAAGTCTCTAGATAGAGATAACTTCATATTACGCTTCATATTACGGATTTTGTCCAAACTTCTATATTGAGAAGCTGACTTGAAATTTTAAATTCCAGTGCAGAGGTAAATTCCACCACACCTTAAAATTTCTTGATTTTATTGAATTATATAAAGCATAATCAGCAGAAAACTGATATAATTAGCTCAACTTCCCATAAAATATCTGAATTC
>JAQXYZ010000059.1 GCA_029226935.1 Bacillota bacterium
ATCCAAACGATTAATACAACGAAAAACAAAGGGGATTCCCTTTTCTTTCATATACCACGTCAAAGCATTCCCAAGAGAATTATCCGGATTGTTTCTTGAGGGATGGATGGGCATCCCCGCCGGTTTATCAATTACGAACAGCTCCTCATCCTCATAAACAATCGTAAACGGCAGCTTTACCGGAAGGATTCCATCAGAGGAATCCTGCTCCCGAATCTGCACCGTAAGGCAATCCCCTTTTTTCAGCACGTAATTTTGATGCTCATAGCTTCCATTTACCTGAATACTGTACGGGTCCTTTTTCAGATTGACAAGATTTTGCTCTGAATACCCCTTTTCCTTCAGGAAGCCACTGATTTTCTGCCCCGGTTTTGGATCTGTAATGTCATATGAAATTGACCTTACGATGGGACCAATGATATCTTTTGTAGTTGTCTGCACGACCATATTATTTATCATCGTGCTTCTATCATAGACCCATGGTGCATTTGTTGTCAAATTATGACTTTTTCTGATCCACTGCTTTATAAAATCACTCTTGACAACCGCGTCCCCGTCTGTTATATTTACTACGACAATCATACTACGTCAGACGTAACATTGTCAGACAAAGTATAAATTCACAAAGGAGGTTAGCGCCAATGGGTATTAGCAGCGATGTAATCCGTGGCTACAATGACACCATGATTCTCTACCTCCTGTGGGAGCAGCCATCCTACGGCTACGAGATCTCCAAACAGATTAAAGCCCTCTCCGATGGGAAATATATCATTAAGGAGACCACGCTATACTCCGCATTCACCAGGATGGAGAAGAACGGATACATTGAATCCTTTTCCAGCCAGAGCACGGACACTGGCAAGCGGCGGACCTATTACCGCATCACGGAGGCGGGACGAAAGTATTACCGGGAAAAATGTGAAGAATGGGAACTCACACAGGAAGTCGTAGAAAAATTTATTTTGAAAGGAGATAACCGGAATGGAAACAATTAAAAATTATCTGGAAAGCATGTTCCTTAATCTTCCAAATACACCGGAGGTCTATCGGGCCAAAAACGAGCTGTTACAGATGATGGAAGACAAATATACAGAATTAAAGGAAGAGGGTAAATCAGAAAATGAGGCCATCGGCATCGTCATTTCCGAATTTGGAAATCTGGATGACCTGGCAGAAGATCTTGGAATCGCAAGCTTTGTTCAATCAAACAATCAGGTGCCTGCCGGCAGAGCACTTTCTCTGGATGAGGTAAAGAGTTGTCTTGCTGACTATGCAAAACATGCATACATGACTGCACTTGGTGTCATGTTCTGCATTTTGTCCTGCTGCGGTCCGATTTTCCTAAGTGCCGTTGGAGAGCTTTATCCACAATATGAAAATTTAATGGATTCCTTAGCCGGTGCCTCCTTTTTTCTGCTTGTTGCCATAGCTGTGGGAATTCTCGTATACTCAGGCATTTCTGTAGGGAAATGGAAATACCTGAAGACCGAACGCATTGTCACGGATTTTGCCACCACGGAATATATCCATCAAGGAATGGAAAGCTACAAAGGAACGTATGCTGCACTTTTAACGGTGGGCATCATCCTGTGCATTTTATGTGTTCTGCCACCCATTGTTGTGGATGCCATCGGAGATTCCTCAGGTTTCTGGGATGACTGTTCCGGAGGCTTCCTGCTTATTCTCGTTGCCATCGGCGTGTTCCTCATTGTGATGGGCAGCATGCGGCTTGGCAGTTACAACCATCTGCTTCACCTGAATGGTCAGGGTACTGTTGGCGGCAGCTATGTGCCAAACCAGCAGAATGAACCGCAGTATATCAATAAAACCGCAGCTGCTGTTATGTCCGTTTACTGGCCAACTGTCACCTGCCTGTATCTGATCTGGAGCTTTTTGAGCTTTGACTGGTACATTACCTGGATCATCTGGCCCATTGCCGGAATCATCCATACGCTGGTAAAAAATATGCTGACTAAGTAATTCAACCAGAGTGACACCAAAGATTATGTATGCAAAAATTGATGCATTTGCCAATGACATCTTTTATATGACTCAATGTTCAAGAAATTAGGAGACCTGATATATGAAGAAAAATATTTATCTAACCATACTGACCATCGTCACCGTCCTCTGCATTATCGGCGGCACCTGTTATCACGTGATTGGCTGGGGTGTTTCTCTGGCAAAAGGAATCACCCGGAATTTTTCCCAAAACACGACGGAAAATGTGGGGAAACTAACGAAGGATACTGTCAACCTGGATGCCTTTTCCAATATTTCAGCGGATGTCAAAGTCATGGATCTGACTCTGACGAAGGGATCTGATTTTTCTATCAGCTACTCTGCCAGTGAAAAGCTGGTACCGGAATATGGCGTCGATGACGGAACTCTCGTCCTATCCCAGAAGAGGCTTAAATCCAATTCGCTTATGGGACTGGACAGTAAAAAATGCTCCGTAACCATTACCGTTCCGGAATATCTGCAGACTGTCGATATCAATGCAAATGTCGATGATATCAATGTGAACCAGATCACAGCAGAGAACCTTTTCCTGGATGCGAATGTAGGGGATATTGATGTCAATGCCTGCAGCTTTGAAAAGGTCGTATCCAATGCGAATGTAGGAGATGT
>JAQXYZ010000060.1 GCA_029226935.1 Bacillota bacterium
AATGGATCATCCGGTTGAGATTTCACCGCTTACCAAGCGTAAGCCGGACAAGCCGGACTATGTAGAACGCTTCGAGCTGTTCATTACAGGACGTGAAATGTGCAACGCTTATTCCGAGCTGAACGATCCCATCGATCAGAGAGAACGTTTCAAGGCACAGGAAGCTGCGCTGGCAGCAGGTGATGAAGAGGCAAACACCACAGACGAAGATTTCCTGAATGCGCTGGAAATCGGTATGCCTCCTACCGGTGGCATTGGATACGGTATCGACAGACTGGTAATGCTGCTGACCAATTCACCGGCGATCAGGGATGTGCTGTTGTTCCCGACAATGAAGAGCTTGGATAAATAAAGTGGCTTAAAATGGGCATTAGTGAGGTGTGAGACCTTACACTCTACGCCCAATTTACGCCCAATTAATGAGAGTAGACAGAAAGTTGACTTAAAACAGAAACAGGAATCACATAAAAGTGTGACTCCTGTTTTTTTAATCTTCAATCTTACAGTGATTGACAGCATATTCAAGAAAAATCCCAATTAATTCATTTCGACTGTGTCCGGTTTTTACTGAAATCGAATCAATGTTTTCAACGAGTTCTTCTTTAATTCTGATTGAAAAAGTTTTATATCCATCATTTCCTTTATATTTTTTTGGTCTAATTATTAACTTATCATCATCAGACATAGAATCACCTCAACTTATCATTTCATAGTATTCTTCCTTTGTTCACATATATTCTAATATTGAAATAAGTTTTAAAATATGTTATAAAAATATGTGATAATATATAACATATATTGCGCATATTATGAGAGAGGTAAATCAAATGAGAAAAACGATAAGAGTTATTTTATTGATGAGTATGTTAATAATTAGTGCTTTTGGTATATCTGCCTGCGGAAAGAAAGTTGTAGATATAAGATAAGAGTCGATAGTATATCATCGAGCTTTGATGATGTTTCAAATCTTGGGATGGAAATTTCAGGCTGTTTGAGGAAGCGATATGGCAACTATGCAGTTGTTGCAAAAGAAGAGGATATTGCAGGGCGTTATGTTGATTATTTTATTGAAGATGTAGTCTCAAACTTTTACAAGCAGAGTGTTTATAGTTCTTTATCAGATGTTCCAACACACCTGACAAGAAGCAGATTGCGGAGAAAAAGGATACGGCACCAAAGCAGTCGAAACCGAAAAAGGTAGATACAAAGAATCTTGGGGAAGCGATATAGCTTCCCTAATAAAATGCCAAATTGGTGAAATTGATTAAGGTAGGTATTTTTTGCAATAACACAAGAAGATTTTTGGAAATTAAGGTTTGCTTTTTTTACCAAAATATGGAATGCTAATATCTGTATAAACCGCTTAAATAAAGGAAATTATAAAAATTAGGGTTTGCTATTTGAACCAAAATCGTTTATACTTAATGAAGATTTAAGGTGTATCAAATATAAAGAATATTGTGAGGCTAAAGTGATGAGTAAAGATATTCGTATTGAAAAGATAGCAATAAAGAATTTCAAATCATTATATGATGTTTCGTTCGAGCCTGGAAAGGTAAATGTATTTATTGGTGCAAATGGTTCAGGTAAGTCATCTGTTTTGGAAGCAATAGGAATACTGAGCGCTGCTATGTCAGACAGGGTTAACAACAATGCTTTGCAACGAAAAGGAATAAGATTAAGTACTTCGGCTTTGTATAAGTCAAAGTTTTCATCGATAAAGATGGAGGGAGCTACTGTAGATTTTAATATCGAATGGGAAAACCGGGATTCAAAGTATAGTTATTTGACATATCTGGCAGTTCCTAAGGAAGATGATTCTTGGAAATATTTTGCCGAGAATGTTATGAAGAATAATGAGAGTGTCTTTGGACGTAGTAATAGGAGTGCAACTCAGACAAATAATAAAGTAGGATATTATGCGTTAGCAGAACAACTTGCAAAGGATGAGTATAGGGAATTCCTTAAATATATAGAGAATTATGGTATTTATCAGCCGGATACACTGACACTTCGCGGAACAGTTCCTGACCCGGCACAGACAATGCCTATAGGATTAAATGGGGGTCGCTTGGCTGAAGCAATGGCTGATTTAATAACCTATGTTGATGGTGATTTAATGTTTGGGTCCATGTTTATGGAGGATGTATTGGAACTATTAGACTGGGCATCAGAATTTAAGGTGGGAAAACCTAAAAAATCTATACTGAATCCGGGAGTACCATCTACTCAGCAAATCGTGGAATTCAAAGATAAATACTTAAAAGATACAGCCGCGTTTACAGGATATGATGCCAGTGAAGGTGCATTGTATGTTTTGTTTATGCTAACACTTGCTATGCATGATAAGGCTCCGAAAATGTTCGCTATTGATAGCTTTGATCACGCACTAAATCCTAGACTTGCAAAAAAGGTAACAGAAATATTCAGCAAAAAGATAATCGAAGAGAATAAAACAGTGTTTATGACAACTCACAATCCCCTTGTTTTAGATGGATTAGATTTATCAGATGATAATATTAGGTTATTTACAACTGATAGAAATAAGAACGGATTAGTTGAGATTCATAGAGTTCAGGTATCGGAAGAACTGATAAAAATGAATCAGCCTCTTTCAAGACTTTGGATCAATGGATTGTTGGGAGGTGTACCGGAACTGCTATGAGTAAAGTGATTGGAATAGCAGCTGAAGGTCCAACCGATTATTTGGTGCTAAAAACAGTAATTGATACAATTACTGGTGAAGATAATAGATTTCTTGCACTTCAGCCGGAGCCGGACATGATGGGAAGATATGGTAATGGTTGGAAAGGGGTATGGAAGTGGTGCAAGGAGAATTCTTCGTTAGAAAAAATAATGGATGAAATTCAGCCGAAAATTGATGTAATAATAATTCAAATGGATGGAGATGTTGTCCGTAAAGAAAAAGAAGTACACTGTCAGTGTGATTCTACAGATTGTGAAGAAAAAGGAAAAGTTTTTCCACTTTATTGTCAAAAGGCAAAAGAGGGATGCGGTGTAGTGCTTCCGTGTCAAGATCACTTAGATTGTATAGATGATACAATGAATCATGGTAATAAGGTATTAAGGAAGGCCTTGGATATTAGAGAAAACAGTCGCATAATTATTACTATTCCGTGTGATAGTACAGACGCGTGGATTGTTGCTGCTTATGATGATTATGAAAATGTGGAGCAGATTATAGATCCGTGGAAAAATATTATTGCGAAGAGTAAGTATTATCATGATGTAAGGGTTCGAGGCGATAAAAAGAATACGGTTACATATTCCGCGTTTATGCCGGAGCTATCGGAAAGATGGAAGATAGTTGCAAATAAATGCAAATCTGCAAAGTTATTTGAAACAAATATTAAAAGAATTTTTGAAATGTAATTCAATGATCGTAAAGGCGCTTGTAGTAAGTACAGGCGTTTTTTATTTTGAAAAGAAAAGGAGAATGAGGATGAATCTAGTAATAGCGGAAAAGCCATCGGTTGCCCAGTCTATTGCCAAGGTCATAGGTGCTACCATCAAGCATGATGGGTATCTGGAAGGTCCTGCAGGTCCGGGGGACCTGCGTTTAGGACCGACCGGAGCGGAGCGGAGACCCGGGTACTTGGTCAGCTGGTGCGTTGGTCATCTGGTGGAACTGGCAGAGCCGGAGGAATATGATGGCAAATATGAAAAGTGGAGAAAGGAAGACCTTCCTATCCTTCCTACGGACTGGTTGTATCAGGTATCCCCCGGGACAAAGAAACAGTTTCAGATTTTGAAGGAGCTTATGAAGAGAGAGGATGTGGACTGTGTTACAAATGCCTGTGATGCAGGCCGAGAGGGAGAACTGATTTTCAGACTTGTATATGAAAAGGCCGGATGCAAAAAGCCGATAAAAAGACTCTGGATTTCTTCCATGGAGGATGAGGCCATTCATAATCATATCATTTACAATTCAACCACACTTGACTGCCATCATAAATTCAGAAATTTTCTGTTCTGCGGCATCGCACTTCAAAGGGTAAGCGACCTGGTTTGTCTGGAGCATGGCTGCTCCGTAATTAAACCAAGGAAACCCGGTGAGCGAGAGAAGAGAACTGTTTATCCAAATCGAAAAAGTATCCGGGACAAAGTTCGTGAAGATATCGATTTGGCAATGAGCAGTAATCCAAAGAATATGGAGGAACTGCTTAAGTATCTCGAGGAGATGGGATATGAAATCAAAAGGGCGAAGCATATCGGAATCAAGGGAGAAGGGCAAAAATCATTTCTTCGTTTTGATTCGCTGGGTGCCGGATATCGTGAAGAGGATTTTGAAAAAGTATTCAAGGGGGAGGAAAGCTTCAATCCGCACCCAAGGGAAAAACAGTCTCATCGATATGAGAAGCCTGAAAAGAAATTTGATATGCTGCTTGATATTCAGGATATCATCTCCAAAGGGAAAGGTTCCGGCTATGAAAGATGGGCGAAGGTTCATAACATTAAACAGATTTCACAGACTCTTATCTATCTGCGAGATCATGATATTCGTGATATGGATGAGCTAACAAAGCGGGCGTCTGATTCCGCTATTCGATTTGCAGAATTTTCTCAGACGATAAAGGATGCAGAGAAGCGAATGGCAGAAATAACTGTTTTGAAAACCCATATCATTAATTATTCTAAGACCAAGGATGTATATGTAGCATACAGAAAAGCCGGATACAGCAAACAATTCTTTGAGGCTCATCGTGAAGAGATCCTGCTTCATAAGGCTGCGAAAGAAGCATTCGGACAATTTGAAGCAGGCGTTCCGAAAATCAAAGATCTCAATCGGGAGTATTCGGAGCTTCTTAAAAAGAAGAAGGATGCCTATGCTGAATACCGAAGGATTAAAGAGGAGAACAAAGAACTTCAGATGGCAAAACACAATCTGGAGCGGTTCCTGAATCAGCAGGAAGAAGAACAAAAACAAAAAGAAAAACAACAAAGCAAAAGCGGACAGTCGCTATAATTCTCTTGGGGTATTTCATCGGAATTGATTCCGGTGGGGTACCCCGCTTTTTGTGTTCTAGCGTTGCACAGCAATGCGTAGCTCCGATGAGAATCATCGGTTCAGGGGTATTAGGG
>JAQXYZ010000061.1 GCA_029226935.1 Bacillota bacterium
TTACATTCTTTTTTAATTTCCAATCTGACGTCCTTCATGGTTCATATGGTAGTGATCCCGGTAAATCAGCTCTGAAACCGGCACAAATGTATATCCTTCATTTTTTAATGTGGCAATAAGTGTGTCCAGCGCCTGGGCTGTAAACTTTGCTCCATTATGGCATAAAATGATACTTCCATTTCCAAGATGCTTGTTCTGTGTTACCGTCTTAATAATGGAATCCACACCGTAATCCTTCCAGTCCAAAGAATCACATCTATATATTAAAGTAAATACTTTTTGTTTTATCGAATTATTTCGGCGTTTTAATCAATAAAAAAGAAAACTGGGACTATTCCCCAGTTTCTTCATCGTCAATATTCTGAATTGCATATTCACAGCATTTTACTACCAGTTGTTTAACGATATATTCTTACTTGTAGCAATGGTGTTTAGTTCTTCTAATAATTCTATTGGAAAGCGTAGGGTTCTATTTGAATACTCTTGCTTTTTTATGTGAAATTTATCAACAGCCATAAAAACACGCCCTTTTCCATTTTCAAATATATATATCATTATAGTTGTAAATAACATACAAATATATACATCATTACAATACGCAATCTATGCGTATAGTATTTACTCAATAAACTATCTATGCTACAATACAACTGCATCTAATCTAATCAAAACACAGCACATATTTAATAAGTAGGAGGATTTTACTAATGAAAATCAAGCAAAAAAAGATAATCTGTAGTTTATTAACTGCAGTAATGTGTTTAGGTCTGTTTTTCACAACAGGTCTTGAAGCAAAAGCAGCAGATCAAGTTGCTATCAGCATTGAATATTTATATGTAAAAGATGATGGTAGTAATGCATTTGTTACTGAGATGGCAAGCGTTGATAAAGGTACAACTTGGAATACTTTTCTGGAAGTAGCTGATTATAAGCCAGAAAATGTTATTGGGGCTTCACCAAGTGTAAAGCGTGTTGGTATACAAAGATGCTTTTATGAACCAGATAATATTTCATATTTCGTAGAAGAAATAAAAAACTTTAATCAGTATACTGATTATGCTCTTTTAGAATACTATTTATATCCAGATGAGTATAAAGAAGCAGATTTGGCATTTGAATATTATGAAGGTGATGAAATAAAAGATGCTGGAAAAGGATGGACTTTACTTATTCCAAGTTCATATGCTGATGGAAGTGAAGAAGCTTTTGAATATATTCGTAGTAATTTCACTATATATGATTATTTACGTGACATATCCAACATTTCAGGAGTGGAATTAACAATATCTGATAGTAATGGAATATACGTTCTTACATTCAAGGCACCAGCAAAAAGTACGAATAAAACAGAAAATAGTGAAAAAACAGAGGAAGTAGTACAAAGACAAGAACCAGAACAAGTACAGGAAGTAGTAGTTACGGAACCAACTTCTGAAACAATAGCTGATCCTTCAAAGGCTGTAACTTATGTGCAGGCAATTAATTCACTTTTAATGAATATAAATCAAGTAGAAAATAGTATTAAAGCAGAAAAAGTTACCGCTGATACTCCAGCAAAAGTAAATCTTGGAAATTACAACTCTCTTTCAGCTAATACAATGACTAAATTGGAAAACGCAAATGTTGACATTATTCTTACATACCAATATAAAGGAAAAACATATACAGTAAAAATTCCTAAAGGATATAAATTTGATAACAATATACCTTGGTATGGGCCACTCTATATGTATCAACTGTTCGGACAAAATGTTCAATAAATAATACTGGAAAGGGGGAAACACTCAAGCGGTGTCCCCCTTTCTTTTGCTCTTTTTCTTTCTTAAATATTCCAAACAATCTCAAAATTATTGATATCGCTAGTTAAAATAATTTTTTCAATCAACAGTTTTACAACTTCTTTCTTCTGGTCTGGGCGTAAATCTCCATAAACAAGATGATGCTTAAATTCATTCGCTATATTTACATTATTAGAGAAATAAACTTTTGTCATACTTGCAGACGTTTTATTCATTTGGTGCTTCAATTCTAATTGGTTTAATTGCGTCTGCTTTTTTTCAATCGCAGACGCAAGAGCCTCAGCGGTTAAGTCACTATGTAAAGATAATTCAATTAATTTATCAATATCTGCTTTAATTTCATTAATCTGCTTTTCGATTTCAGCATTTTCAAATTCTTTTTTATGTCTCAAATTCTCCATATCGTCTAACTGCTTCTGTATTTCTTCACAGATAATCTTTTGCAAATCATTAAAATTGATTTTATTATATTTCTCTTTGCATAGGTGCAGGCTACGATTACCATAGCAATCAAGATAGGGACGTCCGTTTGTGCTTTTACTATATGACTTGATAGCATAACCACAACAACTACATTTCAATTTTCCGCTTAATTCTTCCAATATGCCGCCTGCATTTGCTCTGGCAAACTGTTCATTCATTGCCAGATGCTTCTGCACATTAATATAACTTACACTGGGAATGAAGCCCGCAAAATTGGTAAGGTAAATACTTTGTTCTTTCATAGTAGTATATTTTCTAATATTGGAATTGCCGACTTTTTTACCAATGACATGGGCAGATGTCGTTCCGTTCCACGCTTCCTCATCATTTAAAAAATTGATTTTTCTAGTTTTGAAATAAGCATATAGTGTTTTATCCGCTTTTACATAAATCGGGTTTTGCAGTATCTTAGAAACAGTTACACTGTCAAATACATCACGTTTATGCGGTTTATAGCCATTTTCATTCAGCCAACGTGCAACCTCGCCGAGAGTGCAGGTATCGGCACCATAATACAGCGCAAAAGCACTCATGACAGCTTCAATTTCTTCTTCAATCGGTATGAGTGTCGGCTTGCCTTGTTCAGTTCTTCCATTTTTAAAGCCATAAGGAGCAGGTCCGCCCGCCCAACTTCCAGTTTGTGCGGTTCTGTAATAATAGTTATCTTTTACACGCTTTTGAATGTTCTCCCGTTCCATCTGTGCAAATACCGCCAAAATTCCCATCATAGCACGCCCCATGGCGTTTGATGTATCAAAAGCCTCTGACACACTGACAAATTCACATTTATGCTCATTCATAATTTCATATAATTTATAAAAGTCTGTAATGTTTCGGCTGATCCTGTCTAATTTATATACAACTACCTTTTCAATTTTATCGGCTACAACGTCCTCCAACAATCTTTGGAGTTCTGGGCGTTCGGTATTCTTTCCGCTATATCCCTTATCTCGATAAATAACTGCATTTTTATCAATGCCCTGGCATAGTTCAATTTGTCCTCCTATACTCAGGCTTTCCTTTTTGTCTACTGACTGCCTTGCGTAAATTGCTGTTTGTCTTGTCATTTGCAATTTCCTCCCTATTCATAAACTCCAATAACTTCATATAGATAGCCAGTTTTTCATCTTGTGTTAAGTTCTTATATGTGTTTATAATCACTTATACACCTGTAAAATCTTTTTTACTCCATATCTATGAAAAAATCATTACTTATATGTCCAGCGAATCCACATCCCATTGAATCGTATAATAACCGCAATCCTTCGCCACATTTACCACTGCATTGTCATAATCTCCATAGGGAGGTCTGAACAGGAACATCTCATAACCCGTCAGTGTCAGCACCTTTTCGTGAACCTTCATCAGCTCCTCCTTCTTTTCACTGTCAGAAAGCTGACTCATATTCTTGTGATTTTCGCTGTGATTGCCAAGGTCATGACCTGCTGCCAAAATTGCCTTCACATCATCAGGATATTTTTCTACCCACCCACCAGTCATAAAAAAGGTCACGCGTACATCCTGCTTCTTCAATATTTCCAGAATCTTTGCGGTATCCTCGTTCCCCCATGGTGGCGGCAACTTGCGGTATGAACATTGATGATCTGCTCTTCCTTAGAGCTTACATTAGCGCCATTAATGACTACACTGTTATATTTATTGATTCTATTTCTATTTTTTACTTGAAGCTATTCGCAAAATGGAGTACAATTTTCTCATACTAAGGAGAGGGTGTTACTATGTTATTAAAAAACAAAAAAACCGAAGGGCTTATTAACGCGCTTTCTGAATTACAGGATGCCAATTATAAGCTTTCCAGCCAGAAACTGGCTGAAATTTATGAACGTCTGGTAAGCGGAAGGGAACAGTTCGAGCAGATTTTGGAGCAGAATATTTCTGCTGTTATGCAGATCAGCTCACTTGATTTGACCCTGCACCATTACACAGAAAGTTTGGATCAGATTTCCAAAAGTGTGGCAGATGCCACCAAGGCAATTCATGCTTCCTCTGCGGACACTTCCGGGGTAGCAGGTGCCGTTTCCGGTCAACATGAAGAGCTGACCAATACCATTATTACCGCATCTGAAGAATCCAGCAGTGTTTACAAGAAAATTGAAGAAGGACAGGAAGAACTGACCTATATCAAGAGCCTGTCTGACAGTACCATTGCTGCTTCCGAGGAAATGAAACGGGATATGGATCAGCTTGACCAAATCATTAATGATATGAATGCAGTCATTGAGGGAATTAATTCCATTTCTTCCCAGACCAATATGCTTTCCCTGAATGCTTCCATTGAAGCCGCAAGGGCAGGCGAAGCCGGAAGAGGATTTGCTGTTGTTGCCGATGAAATTCGTAAGTTGGCAGACGAGACTCAGACACTGACCGGAACCATGGGAAATTTCGTTGAGGATGTCAAAAAAGCATCCCGAAAGAGCGTAGACAGTGTAGCTGGCACAATTGATGCTCTGGAGACAATGACCAATAAGATTAGTCATGTATGGGCGCTGAATGAGGAGAACCAAAAGCATGTTGCCAAAATTACTGACAATATCAGTTCTCTTGCCTCCGTCAGCGAAGAAATCAGCAGTTCCATGATTGAACTGGAAAATCAGGCAACCGAAATTCAAGAAGAATGTAAAATTTTATCAGAAGACACAGAAAAGCTCCGTGAAATCGGAATATGTATCCGGGATTCTGTGGAACCTGTTGCCCAGATTGAGAAAACCTTGGATGACAATGCCAAAATGATGGGTAAAATGTCTCAGGATGCCTTTTATTCGCTGGAGAAGAAAGAATTCTCAAAATATCTGGACAGAGCAATCAATGCTCATAAAATTTGGCTGGTCAATTTAAAAAATATTGTATCAAGCCGTACCATTATGCCATTACAGTTAGATGATGCCAAATGTGGTTTTGGACATTTCTATTATTCCATTACACCTAAGTACCCTGAAATTATCGATCTGTGGAACAACCTTGGTGCCAAGCATAAGAAATTCCATCACTATGGAGAAGAGGTTATTAAGGCTCTGTTTGCAGAGGATTACAGTGGTGCTGAACGTATTTGCAGTGAAGCAGAAGAATTCTCCAAAGAACTGCTTCATGATCTGGAAGAAATGAAGTCCAGAATTTCTTAAGTACATAGTAATCGGCACATTCATAATTTTATAAGGAACAGAAAATCAAATCTCCAACCGCTTGTATGTGGTTGGAGATTTTTGCATATCGGACAAGCTCTCCTTCATATGCTTTATACAAACAGGCCAATAATCCATTATTTGTCGTTAGGAGGCAAACCATTGCAGGACGAGGAACAACCAGCCGCTTCTTATACTATTGAGCGGACTTTTCTTGGCAAACTTACTGTGGAAGAATTCCTATGTCACATTATTTCTTCTCATATCAAGCCCCCTGAGAACAGCTATACCATGCAAGGAGACTTACAATGACCTCCCATTTTCTATACCAAGCAGCTGCATACATCCGTTTATCCAAAGAAGACGGCGATAAAACCGAAAGTGACAGTATTGCCAATCAAAAAAAACTGATTACAGATTATTTGAAAGTTCAGACCGACTGTACTCTTCATGATATCTATGTGGATGATGGTTTCTCTGGAACGACCTTTTCCCGCCCCGGCTTTGAGCGGATGATCGCAGACATTGAAACCGGAAAAATCAATTGTGTAGTTGTCAAGGATCTGTCCCGGTTTGGAAGAGATTATATTGAAACAGGGAAATATCTGGAACGTTATTTCCCTGACCACACTGTGCGCTTCATTGCCATCACAGATCACATTGACAGTGCCAAGTGTGCATATGACATGCTTTTACCTATTAAAAATATTTTTAACGAACAATATGCAAGAGATATTTCCTGTAAGATTCACGCTTCTATTACTGCCAAACAAAAATCCGGAGATTTTATCGGTGCATTTGCTTCCTACGGATACCGGAAATCTCCTGTCGATAAGAACAAACTGGTCATTGATCCCCCTGCCGCCGATGTCGTCAGAAAAATCTTTACTCTTTATCTTGAAGGCTGCGGAAAGGTTCGCATCGCAGCTATTCTGAATAATAAGGGCATTCCCTGTCCTTCAGAGTATAAAAAACTGAATGGTGAACACTACCGCAATTCCAATCGATTGGAATCTACCTCCTACTGGACTTACTCCACCATTAATCGAATTCTTCATAATGAAATGTATCTGGGAAATATGGTACAGGGAAAAAAGAGCCAGCAGATGCGAAAGAAAGCCAAAAGGAAAAAACAGAGCGACTGGATGATTGTGCCGGGAACCCATGAGGCAATTATTGACCAATCAACCTGGGAAAAGGTGCAGGACTTATTACACCGTAAAACCCGAAATCTTGATTTTAACTCTGAACAGAATATTTATGCCGGTTTTCTCAAATGTGGTGACTGCGGAAGAGCTTTGGTAAAGAAAGGTACCAATTATTATTGCGGCACCTATGTACGTTCAGGCAGACAGTATTGCTCTCCTCATCGGATATCGCGTCAGGCACTGGAAAATATTCTATCACAAGATTTGCGGACCGTCATTCAAAGTATGGACAATCTGAAAGATATCGTTATTACACAAAAATCCACAAATAGGGACACACCCGGTAAGTATAACTTAAAAAACGAAAGGGAAAAACTACAGGCAGAACTTGACAAGCTTCGCAAGATACAAAAAAAAAGTTTATGAAGACTATCTCGAAAATATCATTTCCAAAGAGGAATGTATCACTTACAGACAAAACTACGCCCAAAAAGAAGAACTGCTGTCCAAACAGTTAATATGTTTAAACCAAAATACCGATACACAAACTATGGATATCCTTGAAATTCCATGGATTAAGCATCTTCTTGAGTTTGGAGAGGTAGAAAAATTAGATCGGGATATTATAGTGACCATGCTTCATGAGATTCGGGTGTATGAAAACCGTACCATCAGAATTACCTATAATTTTTCCGGCAGACAGGAAAATTTTTTACCGCAATAAACCGCCGGCACATGCTGCATCAAAGGTAAGCGCAATTTTTTTCTCCGGTGTCTCCACGCAGTAAATCGGCAGTTCACGCCCATCAACGCTATTGCTTACTGTCACGCTTCCTCCTGCTGCCACCATCACACCGCGGAGCACTGCAAAAGCTGCCAGCACAAGTGCCCCATATTTAAGAAAGTTCACTGCATTTTTTCTCATGTATTCTTCTCTGCTCAGTATCTTTTCATCTTTTTTCTTTTTATTATTGCCGCCAATCAATTTTTTTATGTATTCCCACATATCCCAAACGCTCACTAAAATTGTTACTACAGTTTATGACAGATATTTTTGTCCATATGAATCCTGTTTACGGCAAACCCATAAGGGGATGCATCATCCCCTTACGTTCCAAGCGTCCTACATAACCAGCATAGAGACCAAAGGCATCGTCGCCACCGACAGGATTGTGGTCAACGCTACCCCCTTTGAAGCCATCTCGTAATCACCGTCATACTGCTGTGCCAGCATGGCGGTCATGCTTCCTACCGGGGTTGCCAGCATGACCATACACACCCCACAGATGATTTCATTACTTACAAACTGTTTGATGAGTATCATACCGGCTATCGGTATGATTACCAGCTTAATAAGTGAAAACAGTAACAGTCGTCCATCCGTAAAAAGCTTCTTTATGTCAATCGTTGCCAGCGATGCACCGATTACCATCATGCTAAGGGGTGCTGTTAAATTACTCAAATGTGTAATTGTGGTCTTCACAAGGGAAGGGACCTGTATTCCGGACAGATAAATTACAATCGTAAGAATACATGCAATCACGCCCACATTAAATATCCTTCCCCAATTCAATTTATGCTTTTCTTCTTTGCCGTTCTCCTTCATAGACATGGCAGAAACTCCATAGGTATAAATCAAAATATTATAGGGAATGGTAAAAAGCGCTGCATAAAGCAGGGCTCCATTCCCATATAATGCAGAAATGACCGGAAATCCCATAAACCCTATATTGGAGAAAACCGTCATTGCCTTATAAGTTCCCCGACTCTTCTTATCTATCCGCAGTATTGCCGGCAAGAGTTCTGCCAAAACCAGAAGTGCACCGTACATGGAAATCATGACCACGCTTGTAAGCACCAGTTCTTCTCCTCTGATTTTTTCTTCTCCCATACATCCGGTCAGAATCAATGCAGGATTGGCAATATTAACTACAATCGCCGATATCTTTCTGCTCACTTCATCTGTAATAATCTGCTTTTTATAACAGAAAAAACCTATTCCCATCAACAGGAACAGCACTACCATTTGTTCCAACAGAAGCATTCTATTGTTCTCCTTTTGTTCTTCCTGATATTTTGACTAGCGTTTGCCATAGCATAAAACAATGGCATTCATCTTCCCTTTTTTGCTGATGCCGTGTGAACCTGAATACATAAACTTTCCATAGCCCCGAACACTGATTACATCCTCTTGTTTCAGAAGCAGACTGTTGTTTTCGCACTGTCTGCCGTTGACAAACACCCTTTTCTGCCGGAAAAGCTCTACCGCATCATTTCTGGAAAGCTGATACACTCTTGCAATCATGCCATCCACCCTCTCTGATGACACCTGAACTTTTACTTCCTGCCAATCCTTTTCACCTGCTTTGGGTGTTTCCTGTGTCCTACAGCAAAGCATGGAAGTATGCTTTACTCTGCTCAAATTTTCTATGATAAAATCTGCCATATTCTCCATGCAGAAAATATAACCTGTGTTTTCCTCTAAAAGAATATCCCCTAAAGTGCTTCGTTCAATTCCAAGATTCATCAGCGCACCTAAGAAATCCCTGTGAGTTAATTCTTCCGCAAATTTTGCCATCAGAGGCTTTACCTGAATGCAGGCAATGGGAAATTCCTCTTCATATCCCAGTTCCTGTATGCTTCCAAAGCGGATCATTACCCGCTCACAAAGTTCGCTTCCTCCCCATATGGTATAAGAGGCATAAGAAAGCTCCTGTTCCATTTCATAAAACTCTGAAAGTTCCGCCATATTCAGGAAACCTGTAAATGTATACTGATTATTCTGATAGCTCTTTTGTGCCAATTCACGAAGCCGCTTTTTCGTCAGTTCCTGATTGTCCATTCTCTGCTTTTTTCCTTCCATGCATAAACCAATATACCAGCGAGCTTCCCACAAAGGCAACTAAAATCCCTCCAAGGACATCTCCCGGATAGTGAACGCCTACATATAATCTTGAAAAAGCAATCAGGCTTGCCAGCACAATAGCCGGAACTCCATACTTTTTGGGCAGCATCCGATAATAAATGAATGCACTTGCAAAAGATACGCAGGTATGTCCCGATGGAAAAGAAAATTCTGCAGGCTTCTTAATCAGGGGATAAATCTCGCTGTAAGTCACATACGGTCTCGGTCTTGCCACCAGATTTTTTATCATAACATTGGTAAATAAGCTGCATAATAAAATCGATGCCAGCGCTGTTATCCCGACTTTCCTTGTTTTCTTCGGAATCAGCAGAACCAGCCCCAACATTATCCAGAACCATCCTGCGTTGCCAAGGAAGGTAATTCCCTTCCAAAACCAGTGAAATGCCTCAACCCGCAAATGCTCCTGAACAAAAATTAAAATTGCCGCATCTAAATTTTGTAGCCACTCCATAATAACGCTTCCTCTCTTGTAAATTCCAAGGAATTATTTTAACATAATTCTTCCTGTTTAAAAAGAAATATCTGTGATAAACTGAAAAAGTAAGGTAAATGCTTAAAGGAGATTACTGTTATGAATTTTTCCGATGCCATGCAAAGTATCATCAAACCTCATGAAGATGACATACTTACCCCTCTTGCTACTGTTTGGGGGAGGAATCTGGATTCCTCCTGCATCCTGCCGGAGTATCCCCGTCCCCAGCTGGTAAGGAATTCATATATTAATTTAAATGGATACTGGGACTACGCTTTTACGCCTGATGCATCCTTCCCTAATCATTTCGATGGGAAAATTCTGGTCCCCTTTTCACCTGAAAGTGCTCTGTCCGGCGTGAACCGCCAGTTAAAGCCCGGTGAATGCCTTTGGTACCGTACCACACTGCCTGTTTCAAAGGACAGCTTCGATGAACCGATGCGCCTTTTTTTACATTTTGGTGCAGTCGACTATCAGACTTTCGTCTATGTGAACGGTCATCAGGTCTGCTCCCATCTCGGCGGCTATCTTCCTTTTCATGCAGATATAACTGATTTTCTGAAAAAAGACGGGAACGAACTTATGATCATGGTCAGTGACCCTACCGACCAGGGTGCACAGGCAAGGGGAAAGCAGTCGCTTCATCGCGGCGGCATCTTTTATACTGCTCAAAGCGGCATCTGGCAGAGTGTATGGATGGAATGGGTGCCTGCCACTCACATCCGAAATCTGTGGTTTGAAACGGATTATGACAAGCGGATGGTAAGCGCACATCTATCAGTTTCCTCCAAGGAACAGCTCCCCCTGTCCTTATCTGTTTCTTTCGAAGATCAGGAAATTCTCAAGGCTTCCATTCCGGTTAACAACTGTGAAATGACATATACCTTCTCTATACCTGAAAACCATTTTCATAGCTGGAGTCCTGAAACACCCTGTTTATATCGGGTGAAACTTACACTTGGCTCTGATGATATAGAAAGCTATTTTGCCATGCGCCTTTACTCCATCGAGCAGTCACCTGACGGGAAATTTCCTGTCTTTTGTTTAAATCACAAACCTTACTTTTTGATGGGAGTGCTGGATCAGGGATACTGGTCTGACGGTCTTTACACTGCGCCTTCCGACGACGCGCTGATTTATGACATCACCACAATGAAATCTCTTGGCTTTAATATGATGCGCAAGCACATCAAGATAGAAAGCGCCAGATGGTACTATCACTGTGACAGGTTGGGGATGATTGTCTGTCAGGACATGATAAACGGAGGCGGCGAATACCATATGCCGATTATCAACTATCTTCCCACCCTCTTCCCTTCACTTTCAAAACATGTAAAGGACTCCCATTATTACCTGTTCTCAAGAACAGATGTATCGGCACGGAAACAATGGGAGAGAGAATGTCTGGAAATGATAGAATACTTAAAGTTCTTCCCATCCATTGCAATCTGGGTTCCCTTTAACGAGGGATGGGGACAGTTTGATGCAGTAAGGATCACAGACAGGATAAAGAAAGCAGACCCTTCCCGCCTTGTAGATTCTGCCAGCGGCTGGTTTGACCAGCGCTGCGGCGACTTTATCAGCATCCATAACTATTTCCGTCCTCTGTCTGTTCCTGTTAAAAAATGGGGCAACCGGGCATTCTTCCTGTCCGAATACGGCGGCTTTGCCTGCCATATCAAAGGGCATTCCAGCATAGACCGCGTCTTTGGCTACAAACGCTATGATACCACAGAGGAATTTGCCAATGCATACCGGGAATTAATAGAAAAGTCCCTTTTACCACTTCGGGCAAAGGGACTGAGCGGTGCCGTATTCACACAGCTATCCGATGTCGAGGAGGAGGTCAACGGCATTCTGACCTATGACCGCAAGATCAATAAACTATTCGCCCATCATTCTCTGTAGTTTTCGGCGCACGTGAATGTATGCCGGTATCAAAAAGGCATCTGCCAAAATCCATGCAAGAGGACTTGCAAAGCAGGCTCCCATAAAGCCAAACACAGGAACCAGTACCAAACCTGCCAGTGCTCTTGCAATCATTTCAAATACCCCTGCAAGAATGGCAAACGTACCAAAGCCCATTCCCTGAATCAGGAAGCGAATAATGTTTACCAGTGCCAGCGGAAAGAAAAACGCACTTACAATAATCAGGAACTGACTCGCATTGGCTTCCATTGCACTTTCCGCAGTATCAACAAATAAACCTGCCAGACTGCCTCCAAAGAAATAGAGGAAAATAAAAGCTGCGACAGAGTAAACCGCCCCTAAAAATACGCAGACTTTTAAGCCCTGATCCAAACGTTCCAGCTTCTTAGCACCCACATTTTGTCCACCGTAGGTTGCCATGGTAGAGCCGAGCGCGTCGAAAGGACAGCAGAAGAACATATTGACCTTACTTCCTGCTGTGACCGCCGCCACAATCAGTGAGCCCAGTGTATTTACCGAAGTCTGCAAAATCACACTTCCGATTGCAGTAATGGAATACTGCAGGCCCATGGGAACTCCCATCCCACAGAGTGTTTTCATTAGGGAAGTGTCTATCTTCCACTCTTCTCTGCTGACATGCAGAATTTCAAATTTCTTTATCATATAAATCAGACATAATACTCCCGAAATCAGCTGTGATGCCACCGTGGCAACTGCTGCCCCGGCAACTCCCATTTGAAAAGTTACAATACAGAGCAGATCCAGTCCAATATTCATAAAGGAAGATAGTGTCAGGAATACAAGGGGCGTCTTGCTGTCTCCCATGGAGCGGATAATGCCTGACAGCATGTTATATAAGAAAGTCGCCGGTATCCCTATAAAAATAATCAGAATATAAATATATGCATCTTCAAAAATATCCTCCGGCGTCTTCATCCAAACCAGAATACTTCTGCATAAAGATACAACAATTACCGTCAAAACAACTGAAAACATTATGGACAGCCATGTGCAATTTGCCACGAATCGACGCATACCGGAATAATCCCGCGCCCCGAACTTATGTGCAATAGGAATAGCAAAGCCGCTGCACACACCCATACAGAAGCCTATAATCATAAAGTTAATTGAACCAGTTGCTCCTACGCCAGCCAGTGCATTCATGCCCAAAAATCTACCAACAATCACTGTATCCACCACGCTGTAAAACTGTTGAAACAAAAATCCAAATAAAAGTGGGATTGAAAATCCCAAAATCAATCTCATGGGTGAACCCACTGTCATATCCTTTGTGGAATCTTTAGCCATTCTGCACTCCTCCTTTTTCTTATCTTCTTTTCCGACTACTCATAATATCACTGCATATTGCTCTTTTCAACATATAAATTTATTTTCTTTTGCATTTTCCTTCCCAGGGCAGGTCCTTACTTTTTCCGCTAGAACTTTGATTACAATTCTGTACAAATTATCCTTGTTTTGCTATACTGTTTTTTAGAAAGATAAAGGAAGGTTTCAGATTATGAGTAAGAAAAAAGCAGTCGTTTCACTTGGACATAATGCACTTGGATATACTACAATGGAGCAATGGGACGCAGTTAAGGTAACTGCCAAAGCACTTGCTGATTTAGTAGAAGCAGACTACCAGCTGACCATTACCCACAGCAATGGTCCCCAGATCAGCATGATCCATAAAGCCATGACAGAGCTACGCCGTCTCTATATAGACTATACGCCCGCTCCCATGTGTGTATGCAGTGCGATGAGTCAGGGTTATGTAGGATATGATATTCAGAATTCATTAAAGGCAGAGCTTTTAAGCCGCGGCATCAGCAAAACTGTATCAACTATCCTGACGCAGGTAACAGTTGATCCCTACGATGAAGCTTTTTATGAGCCCACCAAGTTAATCGGGCGTTACATGTCCTCAGAAGATGCTGAAATTGAAATAAAAAAGGGAAATTATGTACAGGAAGAGCCGGGGAAAGGCTTCCGCCGTATCATTGCCGCACCCAAGCCCATTGATATTGTAGAAATTGAAGCTATCCGCACTCTGGCAGATGCCGGACAGATTGTAATCGCCTGTGGCGGCGGCGGTATCCCTGTAATTGAACAGAAGCATGCCTTAAGAGGTGCTTCCGCAGTCATCGAAAAAGATGCCATTGCCGGAAAGCTGGCTGCTGACTTAAATGCTGATCAGCTCATTATCCTCACCTCCGTTCCAAATGTATATATCAATTTCGGGCAGGAGAATCAAAAGAGCGTTTCTTCACTTACTGTAGATGAAGCACAGAAGATGATTTCCAATGGTGAATTTGGCGAAGGAACCATGCTTCCTAAGATTGAAGCTGCAATTTCTTATCTCACAGCTAACAAGAACGGAAGTGTTCTGATTACCTCATTAGATTCCGTTTCCGATGCTCTGAAAGGAAAAGCGGGCACTGTAATTACTGCATAAGCCAAGAGGCACGGGATGCAATTCCTGTGCCTCTTTCTTTCTCATATCTTTGTATTAATATCTGCCAATGTATGGCTTAAAAATTTCAATAGCTGCTGTGCGTATTCTGAATCCTTTCCTACAATTTCCTGAAATTGTTCCTTGGTAAGCTTCTGTATCTGCAAATACCGTTTATCTTTCCTGATTTTCTCCAGATAAGCCAGCTTGTTGCAATCCACTGCCACCATGCTCCTTTCCACCCTTCCAAGCAAAGTGCGTAAAAGATTGAATGCAACATCTGTATCTGCCTTAATGATATTTAGGAAATTGGATTTATCAATCTCAAGTACCAGTGTTTCATCACATTCTGCCACAACAGAAGCATTCCTCGGCTTGTTTTCCAAAAGGGACATTTCTCCAAAAATAACACCGGGTGACAATAATGCTGCTTCCTTCTGGATATCCTCAAAAGAATGCAATATAATTTTTACATTTCCCTGCAACAGCAGAAATGCTGTACTTCCTGTTTCATTTTCTGTACAGATAAACTCACCCTCCTGATACTTCCTTACCCTTCCGCATGTCTTTAACAATTCCAGATTCATCCGCATTCTCCTTTGTTCATCTATTATCTGTGGAAAACCTCAATTTATTTCTCAGGATGAGTTGCCGGATGTCTGCCCGGCATATCTGACTTTCTCCTGATTTCATAAATATCTTCCACTTGTTCCCGGGTCAGTTCCTTTGCTTCTCCCAAAGCTTTGACCTGATACAGAATTCTGGCATAAAATTCTACTGATTCCATCCTGTGATATGCACTAAGTAATGAATCCCCATAGGTTAATGCTCCATGGTTTGCCAAAAGCATCGCATCATAATAAGGCAGATACTCCGCAACTGCGTCAGGTACTTCCTGCGTAGAAGGAGTGCCATATCCCGCTACCGGCACTCTGCCAAGGGTAAGAACTGCTTCTGACAACACCGGCTTTTCCAGAGAGATGCCACAGGCAGCAAAGGTTGTGGCATAAGGTGGATGGGCATGCACTACTGCTTTTACATCAGGACGCTCCCTGTAAACCCTCATGTGCATTTTCATCTCCGAGGAAGGGCGAAAATTTCCGTTTGATTCAAGTATCTTCCCATTTCCATCTATTTTACAGATGCAATCAGGTGTCATAAATCCCTTGCTCACACCTGTAGGTGTACACAAAAATTCATTTTCATTCAGCTTTACAGAAAAATTGCCATCATTGGCCGCTACCATGCCTCTGTCATAAACTCTCCTGCCAATTTCGCACATTTCCTGCTTGATTTCATATTCACTCTGCATCCTAAGCCGCCCTTCGTTTATTCCAGTTCCAGCTGTCTTCTCAACATATAATCACACAGAATATATAAGCCCACTCCTACAATCAGATACACCGCCGTCATAATCCAGTAAATGGATGTATAAAATGAAAACGGTGATGTTTCAAAGGAAGACAAATATTCGGAATCAGTAACCATTTTTACCATAATCGGAATTGTCAAAACTACAGAAACAATTGAAATAACCGTATTGATGGCGAAGTAAGCGCCAACAGCTCCCAAAATTCTGTGTCCGCGCACCTTCTGCCCAATCGTGATAGAGCCGATCATTATAAGCGCCGAACTTACAGAACTAACCAGCGTCAAAGCAATCAGACTGACCATACAACTGCCAAAATCTCTCATAAAAGGCTCTTGCCAGATTGCTCTGTTTTCCGTATAAACTTTCAGAACATCCCTTGCAAAATCACTGTTCTTCGTGGACAGCGATAGAAAGACAATCAGTCCAAACAGCACTAAGCTGGCAATCACTGCAACACCCGCAATCAACATCCATGCACTTATGGTAATTACCTTGCAGTTCAAAATCTGGCGGGAGGCTACCGGTAAGGTGTGAGTCAGATACCCTTCATCCGTAAACAGGCTTTTATAACAGCGTGCTGCAAGATAAATGCTAATCCCGACGCTGGCTGCAATCATTGCGAAATAAAACAGCAGTACCAGCAGTATGCCGGAAATAGGCAGTCCAACCCAATCGCTCTCCCAGATAGGCAGTGCAAAGGTAAGACCCGCAATCACTGCCGTAATCATTAATATTCCTATAAGCAGCACCGGTATCTTCCATACGGTCTGCCACTCATGCTTCAATAGCTTTCCTAACATGCAAACACCTCCCTGAAATATGCATCCACTGACTTTCCTTTGTTCGCACGGATTTCCTCAACGGTTTCCTGCAGAAGAACTCTTCCGTCACGAATAAAAATAACCTCATCCAAAATCTTTTCAATATCGGAGATCAGATGCGTTGAAATAATCACTGTCGCATTCTCATTATAGTTGGAGATAATTGTCTTTAAAATATAATCCCTTGCTGCCGGGTCCACTCCCGCTATAGGTTCATCTAAAATGTACAATTGTGCATCACGGCTCATGACCATAATCAGCTGAACCTTTTCTTTGGTTCCTTTTGAGAGAGTCTTTAATCTGGCGTCCTCACTGATATTTAAATTTGCCAGCATCTGCCTTGCTCTCTCCTTGCGAAAGTCCTGATAAAAGTCGGAAAAGAATTCAATCAGTTCCTTTACCTTCATGCTGTTTTGAAAATAGGTTCTCTCGGGAAGATAGGAAACAATACTTTTGGTTTCCGCTCCCGGCTTATTTCCGTCTACAGTCACTTCCCCTTCATTTGCTACCAATAACCCATTGATCAGCTTGATCAACGTTGTCTTACCACTGCCATTAGGCCCCAGAAGACCGATAATTTTCCCTCTGGGTATGGTCAGATTCAAGTGATCTAATGCTACTTTTTTCTTCTCATAAACCTTGGTAAGATTACGAATTTCTACCAACTCACTCATTTTTCTCCCCTTTCTGCTCTTTCAGCAGTAACACAATTTCTTCTTTATCAAATCCAAGTTCCTTCATTCTATCCACAAATTCCCGCAAATAACTGCCGGCAAGCTGATTGCGTATTTCTCTGATCATCTCCTTATCTTCCGTGACAATTCTGCCGCTGGTTCTCTGTGCCATCACCAGTCTGCTCCTCTCCAGCTCCGTCAATGCTTTCTGCATTGTATTAGGATTGACCCCTGCCTCTGCTGCCAGTTCACGCACACTGGGGATCTTTTCCCCTGCCTTGTACTGTCCGGTAATAATCCGAAGCTGAATCACTTCCAGAATCTGTGCATAAATAGGTCGGTCAGAACTTAAATTCCATGCCATATGACTCTTCCTTTCTCTGTATTATTGTACTACTCAATTAATACAATATACTCATTGAGACATTTTGTCAACTCCAAATTGCAATTTTCTTTTACTTCCCGTAACCAATTACAACAAGCAAAGCGCCAATCATAATACAAAAATCACCTATATTAAAAATTACATTTCTAAGTCCACAAGGAACATTAAAGCTCACATAATCTACCACATATTTCCGCACAAGCCTGTCATAGGTATTGCTGTAAGCGCCGCCCAAAAGCAGTGTCAGCCCCCATTTCAGCAACCCTTTTCCCAGCTGTCCAAAGGTAAATACAAACAGAACCGTTAAAACAGCCGTAAGTAATACAGACAAAACCATCACAGCCTTTTGCTTCTTCTGTCCGGCATTTAAAAAAGCCCCCTTGTTATGATGCTTTCTGATAATCAGAAAGGGGCCGCACTTTTCCTCCGTGCTCCCCTCCGTCTTACTCTCCTCAACATAATTCTTTATCTTCCATTCCAGACCGAATATTCCAAGTATCACTGCTAAATATTGCATGTCTCTTCCTTTAACTTCCACCATTAATATTCTGCGTGCCAAACATTGTTACCACTTTATTTTCCTGGCCGGTACCTCATAAGAATTGTGATATATTTTTCACTTTGCCTGTTCAATTCTATATTGAGAAAGTGCGCTAACACCGCTATCCATAAAGTGCAGCTCCTTCCTTCTGTACATTTTGATAAAACGGCAAGAAGGTTAACCTCTCCTCAAAAGATGCCCTATCTCTCAGCAAAAGTGACACCTCTATATCATTTTCCAAACCAATCCGGCTTGCAAGTCTGCTTACCTGCTTTCTGTATTTTTTACTTCCTCCTGAGTACAGTCAAGCAGAATCATAATATCTATGTCCGATTCCGAGTCAAAATCTCCTCTAGCGTAGGAACCGTATAAAATGATTTTATAAATCTTTTCTTCCAATAATTCCACAGCAGCCTTTACCACACTTCTGGTAACGGTTTGCAATTCACTCTGCGAACACATGTCCTACACCTCCTTCAATTCTTTCTGCTTTTATTATAATCAGTATTTATAATTTATGCACTAACTTTTTCATTTTGAAGTCTACGCCCCTGCCAGCACATCAAAAGTTCCTGCAAGGTTCAGTCTGCCATAGCCCCACTCTCTGTTAGGATAATCAATTCCCGGGAAACGGTCTGCCCCCCGGATCAGATAGTTCTTCAATTCCCGGCTCTCCACACGAAGCTGGTTCTTCTCCACTACCGCCCACTGAAGGAAAAGCGCCGCCGCACCGGAAGCAATCGCCACCGCCATACTGGAACCCGTTCGTTTGCCAAGTATGGTATCAATATTGACCCCCGGGGCTGCAAAGTCCGGCTTAATCCGTCCCATTCTGGTGTAGCCTCTTCCCGAATCTGCCCAAAAACTGTCATTTGCATCATTATAAGTGGTAACTGAAATCACTGTTCTCGTGTTTGATGGCTCTGTCAGTGTTGTGTAAGGCGACGGACGAAGAAAGTAGGTATCACTCTGCAAAAACTCCGTCAGCGGAAGCCACATATGAAAAGTGCTTCCTGTGCTGTTTCCGCTGATTGTAACCTGAATCGTCCACACTCCCGGAGTGGGATTAATAAACCGGAAAAAGATCAGCTCCTCCCCTGAACCTTCCTCCACCAGAATATGGTCTACCTGAACAATGGTTTTCTCATAAATAAAAGTAAATTCCCGGCTGTTCTGCTCCCTGAAATCTACTCTGGGAGTTATTTCTCCGCCCGGTGTACGGATGGAAATGGCATGTTTGGCAGGGACACTCCCCCAAAGCTCCGCGGTAAACCCATTCTCGTTTCCACCCACCCTGATTTCCACATTATCTGTTGTTTCCTTAAGTCCCTCTGCAGAAGTTCCCACATAATGGTGGGCACTGTTCCCTTCATTTCCCCCGCACACCATCACTGCCCTGCTTCTTCTGGCTGCAATCTGATTTAAATAATCTGCCAGGATGGAATTTCCCTCGTGGTCTCCCATATTGGTTCCAAGCCCAAAACAGATGACCAAAGGTCTTACCAAAGAAATTGCATAGCTTTCCAGATACTTAAGCGCCACTAACAAATCACTCTCCGCATAAGCAGGGACATTCCCCGGCACCATATAAAAATCCCTTAAATTCTGCTTCGCCTGACGCAATTTTACCATCACAATATCTGCTTCCGGGGCAGCCCCCAAAAAGCCCAGACCGCTCCGAAGCGCACTTCCGGCCGCCACACTTGCAATGGCAGTTCCATGACCGATTTCATCATAGCTTGGAACAATCTCTCTGGGATTCTCACTTTCAAGTGCCCTGTCAATCTCTCTCTTTGTATACTCTGTTCCATATAGAATTCCCTCTGGTGGTTCCCCGGTCTGAATCGTCTGATCCCAAATGCCAAGAATACGGCTGCTGCCATCCTCATTTCGGAACACATCCTCATCATAGCGAATTCCTGTATCCAAAAATCCAATCACAACTCCTCTTCCTGTCAGCCCCAGCGCCCCTCTCTGCATCTGCGTAATCCCGCTGTGTATCAAATGTGTGGGATCAAATGTCTGAGGGAGCTGCATCAATCCATAAAGCTTAGGAATCACCGGATAGGTAAACGTACTGATTCCAATTGGCGGAAGTTCCTCACGATTCACATAAACCACTCCGATTTCTCCACTTACCGGCTGATAGACAGCATCTGTTAAATATTCCTGTATTCCACCCGGCAGCACATAGTCTGAAATCAAATCATAATAATCGTTGGAAATAATTTTTTCACGATCTGTCATTTCCATACCCATTTTCTGTTTTTTTCATTATATGTTTTTTCTGCCTGAAATTACACAAACGGGCATCCCTTGGGATGCCCGCTTATAATCTATTCTATGAAATTAAATGTTCTTATCCTCAATTACCTTAAGATGATCCGGATTCTCTCCGCTGATGCTTCGAATATCAATGATAGGACCTCCGGTTCCCTCAATATAATCTCTTGTAATGGTCACACGTCCTATGTTATCATCCTTTGGAATTTCATACATAATATCCAGCATAAATTCCTCAATGATTGCCCGAAGCGCCCTTGCACCGGTATCCTTCTTCATGGCCTTTTCGGCGATTGCCTCCAGTGCACCATCGTCAAACTCCAGCTTTACCTCATCCAGTTCAAGCAGCTTCTGGTATTGCTTTAAAATTGCATTCTTGGGTTCTTTTAAAATCTTTACCATCATCGGCTTATCAAGGGCTTCCAGCGTATAAATAACTGGAAGACGACCCAAAAATTCAGGAATCATACCGAATTTCTTCAGATCCTCCACAGTAACCTGACTTAAAATATTCTTTTCTTTATCAAACTTATCCTTCAGTTCTGCATTAAAGCCGATGGATGTCTGTTTCTTCAAACGCTGCTTAATGATTTCCTCCAGATCCGGGAAAGCGCCGCCACAGATAAAGAGAATATTTCTGGTATTGATGGTGGTAAGCGGAACCATGGCATTCTTGCTGTTCGCTCCCACCGGAACCTCCACATCCGCACCCTCTAACAGCCGCAGCATCCCCTGCTGTACGCTTTCTCCGCTGACATCCCTGCTGGTAGTATTTTTTTTCTTAGCGATCTTGTCAATTTCATCTATGAAAACAATACCCCGCTCTGCTTTTTCCACATCATTGTCGGCAGCTGCAAGTAACTTGGAAATGACACTTTCAATGTCATCGCCGATATAACCTGCCTCTGTCAGTGAGGTAGCATCCGCAATGGCAAGGGGAACATCCAGAAGTCTCGCCAATGTCTTAACCAGATAAGTCTTGCCACAGCCTGTAGGCCCAATCATCAGCATATTGGACTTTTCAATTTCAATGTCATCCATGGTATCTGTTGCAACCCTCTTGTAATGGTTATAAACCGCTACCGAAATAACCTTCTTGGCATGTTCCTGTCCGATTACATAGTCATCCAGCTGCGCCTTTATCCTGTGTGGAGGAGGAATATTCTTAATATCCAGTACAGGTTCCTCCCCTGTTTTCGGCTTTTTCTTTTTGATCTTCTGCTTATTGGGAATTCCCCCCTCTCCCTGCAGATCAGCAATGTTCACAAAACGGATATTGGGATACCCCTTTCCGTTTAAGTTCTTATTCAGGTCATCCATAAATGCAGGATTGTTCAACATTCCCTGATAGTCAAACTGGCTGACAGTATCCATGGTTTTATGCATACAATCATTGCAGACAGAAATGTTGTTGGGAAGCTTGAACATCTTCCCCGCTTTGCTCTCCGGGCGTCGGCAGATAAAGCAGACATCCTCATACTCACTTTCCGTCTGATTGCTTTCCGACCCCTTCTGCTCATCCTTTCCATCATCTGATGATGTATCTATATTCTCCAGTTCCCCACCGGGCTGGTCTTTCTCTCTTTCATCAAAATCTGACATCTCTTTTCCTCCTTTAAACTGGTTTCTGTTTTTATACAATTCTTCTTACTGATAAGATTTCTTTATAGGTGGCATGCGTAATCTTGATTCCGGTTTTCTGAGTGCTGGCATGAACAATCTGTCCATTTCCAATATAAATGCCAACATGCCCCGCATAACATACCACATCTCCCGGCTGGGCATTTTCATAAGAAACTCCTGTTCCTGCACTCCTTAGGGAATAAGAAGTTCTGGGCACATTGTATCCAAAATCCTTATAAACTCTGTAGACAAATCCTGAACAGTCTGCCCCATCTGTCAGACTGGTACCACCCGGCACATAAGGATTGCCAATGAACTGACACGCGTAGTTCGCAATCTGCTGTCCCTTGCTTCCCGTGCCTGCATAACTGGCGGCAGAAGCATAATTTCCCTTAGGAGCACTTGATGAACTGCCCGATGAAGAGCTGCTTTGATTTTGCAATGCCTGCTCCTGCGCTCTTCTCGCGGCTTCCTCTGCCTGTTTTGCTGCATCAATTTCAGACTGCTTCTTAGCAGCAGCGGCTTCCAACCGCTTAATCTCATCATTTTGTTTCTTAATATTTGCTTTATATACAGCTGCTTCCTGCTTTGCCTTGGCAAGCTGCACCTCATAGTTATCATAAGCCTTTTGCTTTTCATCCAGCATGGTTTCCAGGCTTTCCTGCTCCTCCAGTAACTCATGCCGCTGGGCTTCCAGCTCATCCATTTCCTCTTCCAGCTGTTCCTTCAGTGTTTCTACTGCCTCCCTTGCTGCCTGATATTCCAGAAGCAGTTTTCTGTCATATTCATAAAGCTTCTCTATATATTCTGCCTTATTGACCATATCACCGAAGTTCTGACTCTCCATGAGAAGCTGCAGGTAAGTGGTATCCCCCTTTTCGTACATGAACTTGATTCGAAGCTTCATTGCTTCGTATTGCTCCCTCTCTGTTGCCTGTGCTTCTTCCAGTTCCCTGGTGGTCTCCTTTATCTGCTCTTCCTTATCCTCAATGTCATCCTGAATCAACTCCACACTGGCAATGGTTTCCACCAAAGCAGCATCTATTTCCTCCATCTCCTCTGCAACTTCATCCACATCAGACTGGATAGCGCTGACCTTCCCCGAAGCATTGTCATATTTTTCCTGCTCCTGCCTGCGTTTCTCATCCGCTTCTTTTTTCTGTTCTTCCAGCTGTTTCTTCTGATCTTCCAAATCCGAAATAGTGGTAGCACGCACCGGTTCTACCACTAAAATCATTACCATACATGAAATTAAAATCGCCAAAAATTTCCTTCTCTTCTTAAGCATTTTGATTTCACACCTGTACTTCTTAAGCCTGTCTGAATTATTCCGTCTTTGCACTGACCGCTACTGTATTTTCTGCAAGAAAATCTGACACCTTCTCCATCAGAAGATATTCTCTGTAAGCCTCCTGATCAATTGTCGCCTTATATTCTTCCTCACTGGCATATCCATATCCCGCATAGTTTGCAGTTTCTTCAGAAATACCTGCTGCCAGTTCCTCATCCGTAACCTCAATTCCCTCTTCATCAGCAATTGCTGCCATCATAATATAACGCTGCGCCATGATGCGTGCCTGTTCAAGCAGCACATCCTGATAAGCATCTGCACTTCCTCCGTAAACATTGGCAACATAAGTTCCGATATCCACGCCATAGGCACTTGCATATGCTGAGATGTTGGCTGTCAAAGTTTCATTCATTCGATTTAACATTCCCTCAGGAACATCACTAAAAGCTGCATTTTCTTCCAAAGTCATGATTGCAGCGTTCAGCTTGTCACTTTCAAAGCTCTCTTTTGTCTGCTCTGTCAGAATATCCCGCAGATAATTTCTGTATTCCTCTACATTGCTGCATTCCTCAATGCCAAGCCCTGCAACATACTCATCCGTAAGTTCAGGTTTTTCCAGTACACTGATGCTGTTTACAGTCACTGTAAAGACCACATCCTTGCCTGCCAGATCCGGATTTGTGTAGGGATCAGGGAAGGTCAGGGGAATGTCCTTCGTCTCCCCAATTTTCATTCCTACAACCCCATCTTCAAAACCGTCAATAAAGCTTCCTGAACCTATTTCCAGATCATATCCCTGAGCGGTTCCTCCCTCAAACGCAACTCCATCCAGCTTTCCTTCATAGTCAATGTTTGCCACGTCTCCTACCTCTACGGCACGGTCTGTTACCGGTGTGGATGCAGCATCCTGTGCAAGAAGAAAATCAATATAACCTTGAAGGTACTCATCGGTTACCTCCATCTGCTCCACCTGGACTTCTACACCTTTATAGTCCCCCAGTGTTACATAATCCTTCGCCTTAAACTCCGAAAGATACTTAATTTCTCCGCTTTTTTCTGCCTCCTGGCTTTCTTTGCTCCCACATGCCGCCAGAGAGCCTGCCATTGCAAGGCCTAATATAACTGCCAAAATTTTCTTTTTCATAAATTTCATTTAGTCTCCTTTAATTTTCTGCCCAAAGGGGCCTTTCTTTTTATATCATAAAACACATTTCTGTGAAAGTGTTTCAAATGCTTTTTAATGATTATTTCATAATTATATACCAATCCCGTTTTCAATTCAATGAAACCCCTTGCCTATTTTCTCCAAAAATGCTAAAATGAGTCTTGCATCGCCGTCAGTTTTTATTAAATTTCTGCAGACGGCAGGGAGGTTAAAGGTGAGCAAATTAGCAATCGTTTTATTAATCATACTGGCAGTTCTGATTGTTGCCGTGATTGTACTGTATTTCGTGGGTAAGAGAGCACAGAAAAAGCAGGAAGAGCAGCAGGCACAAATCGATGCCATGAAACAGACCGTTTCCATGCTGATTATAGATAAGAAACGTATGAAAATCAAAGAATCCGGACTGCCGCAGGCAGTACTTGACCAGACTCCCAAGCTGATGAGGGGAACCAAGCTTCCCATTGTCAAAGCCAAGGTCGGTCCCCAGATTATGTCCCTTGTATGTGATGAAAAGATTTTTGACTCTGTTCCTGTCAAAAAAGAAGTTAAGGCAGTAGTCAGCGGTATCTATATCACAGATGTGAAGGGTCTCCACGGCAAGCAACAGACAGCGCCTGCTAAGAAAAAGGGCTTTTTCAAGCGCACTCTTGAAAAAGCACAGGAAAAGGCCGGTGCCAAGCCCGTTAAATAATAACGAACCCCATTAAGATTTCAACAAGAAAGGATGTTCCTCCACGGAGCATCCTTTTTCACTGTCTAAAATTCAATTCCCTCTTCTCTTGGGCGCAGTTCCATCTGCATTCTGCAATCTGCCAGATGCTGATAATTGGCTTCCAGCGAATACTCCACCTCCACACGGATATGATTTTCACTCTCTTCCACAAGAATCGATGCCGTGTCAATTCCAATCAGAACATTTCCGTAGGGAGTCGTATAACTGGTTATGTACTTGCGATTTTCTTCAAAAATCATCTGGACATTAATCAGTCCTTTTTTGGTAACCTCAAAGTATTTATCATTAAACTTGATCCTGTTTTTTGTCTTTTCCGAAAACCCCTCCATCATCTCCTCATAGAGTACATAATGGCTGCCGTTTTTCCGATAATAGTCTGCCGTTGTGATTGTTTCAAGTTCCTGCACTTCCTCCGTACTTTCTGCCTGCAGACCTTTCAGGGACAAAAATACTTCTTTTGTCATATTCTTTTTTAATACTCCTCTATATTAATAATTTTGGCGGACAAAATTCCGTATTTAATGATGGAATTCGCAAAACGTTTGAACTTCTCTGCACCGTCACTGACATAAAAACGATACTTATTATCCCCAAGCTTTGGTTCTTCCTCATTTAAAAGATCTGCCTTGCCTAGCAGTTCCTTTAGTTCCCGTGCTGTCTCATAGGCGGGATTCACCAGACGTACTCCCTCTCCCATTATCTTTCCCACAGTAGATCTCAGCAGCGGATAATGGGTGCACCCCAAAATCAACGTATCGATCCCAATATCAATCAGCTCTGTCAGGTAACGCTTCGCAATCTCATCTGTAACCGGGTCCTGCAAAAGTCCCTCCTCCACAAGAGGAACGAACAGTGGACAGGCTTTCCCTACTACATTTGCATCGGGCTTAATTTCCCTTATGTATCTGGAATAAATATGACTGTTTACCGTCCCTTCCGTGGCAATCACACCGATTTTGCCGTTTGCTGTAGTCTGTGCAGCTACTCTGGCACCCGGCTTGACTACTCCGATCATGGGAAGCTCTGTCTCCTTCTCTATCTCGTCCAAAGCATAGGCGCTGGCTGTATTACATGCAACCACAATCGCCTTAACCTCCTGTGTCTGCAAAAAACGCACAATCTGTCTCGAATAACGGGTCACTGTCTCCTTAGATTTGCTTCCATATGGCACACGGGCAGTATCTCCAAAATAGACAATCTTTTCATTTGGAATCTGGCGCATGATCTCCCTGACCACCGTCAGTCCCCCTACCCCCGAATCAAAAACCCCAATGGGTGCATTTTTATTTCTCATTTTCTGATTCCTTTTCTATTTTTCGTTTTCTTTTACCTGATATACATATTCTGCAAATCGGCTTTTTATACGCAGCCCGCCAATTCGGACTCCCTGCAGTACGCCATCTGTTTCCTCGCCCTGCGCCTGACTGTCCTTCTGATCTGTCTGTTCTTCGTCAATTTCCATCTCCTTATCGCAGCTCTCCTCGTAGGCTTCCTGCGTAAGGCAAAGATCCGGGTACACAAATCCCCACCAGCCTAAAGTTCCAATGAATATCACAGCAGTTTCATATAATCTTTTCATACAATCACTCTTACCTTCCTGCGATACACCTTGGCGCTGTTCCATTATCCTGTTCACAGCTGCCACCTGATTCATATATTTCCGAACCTGTTCGCTGATAAGAGTATTGCCTGTTTACAGACGCTTATTCAGCCTGCCCTCATTTTCAAGCCGGATCTGCTTGATAACCGCCTTTTCCTGATTGTCAATATGAATGCGGGCTGCCCTGGCTGCCCGTTCCTTATTCCGCTCCACAATACTTTCATAGATTTCTTTATGTTCCGCTATCAATGTATCATGCCGGCTTTCCTCCTTAATATAGACAAAGCGGTAGCGATACATCTGCTCTGACAGATTATTGACCAGCTGCTGAAGCCGCTGATTCCCTGTTGCCTCCACAATAATATCATGAAGCGCCACATCTGCCCGTGCAATTACCGAAGCATCCTTTCCTTTCGCTGCCTTCTCAAACTCTTTACAGGCTTCCCACAGGCGCCTTGTGTCCTCCTCACTGATTCTGTCACAGGCAAGCTCCACACTTAAGGCATCCAGTGCACGTCTTACTTCCAGCACATCCTTTAAGCTCTTCTCCGTAATTCGTGCCACCTCTGCACCACGCCTGGGAATCATCACTACAAGCCCTTCCAGTTCCAGCTTCCGCATTGCCTCCCGGATTGGTGTTCTGCTGACCCCCAGCCGATTTGCAAGATGTACCTCCATCAGCCTCTCCCCCGGTTTTAACTGTCCTGTTAAAATTGCCTTGCGAAGGGTATTAAAAACCACATCCCGAAGAGGCAGAAACTCATCAATATCCACCTGAAATTGGTTATCCATTCTGCTTCCTCCTTCCTTAACCTTCCTGCACCTCTGTCTTATTACCATTCTTCACAAACTCTGTCACAAAAATCTGCCCTGCAAGCCCCTGCTCTCTGATTGCTTCACAACATTTTTCGGCAGCTTTCTTTTCTTTATAGATTCCAAATACAGTCGGTCCGCTTCCACTCATCAGGGCATTCTCTGCGCCACCACTTAACATCTCCTTCTTGATTCTGTCAATAATCGGATATTCTTTCACGGTAACCGTTTCAAGCACATTCCCCATTCTGTCCGTAATCCCTTTCAGATTACCCTCATTGAGCGCTTTTACCATCCCATCAATGTCAGGATGGTCTGTAAGTGTATCCGCATGAAGATTTTCATACACAAACTTTGTAGAGACATTGATATCCGGCTTGGCAATCAAAAGATGTGCATCGGGTGGATCACTAAGGGGCGTAAGGATTTCCCCAATTCCCTCTGACAATGCCGTACCTCCCATGATACAATAGGGCACATCAGCCCCTATCTTTACCCCCATTTCCTTCATATCCTGAAGACTCATCCCAAGTCCAAACAGCTCATTTAATCCGTGAAATACTGCAGCTGCATCAGTGCTTCCGCCCGCCATTCCCGCTGCAATGGGTATATTTTTGTTCAATGTGATTTCTACACCACTCTTAATGCCATACGCATCCATAATCAGCTGCGCTGCTTTATAAATCAGGTTATTCTGATCACAGGGAAGCTCCGCATGATCCAGAGAAATCCTAATTCCTTCCCAGTCAGCTCTTTGAAAAGTCAATCTATCGTAGATTCCTACTGACTGCATAATCATCTTTACTTCGTGATATCCATCAGGACGCCTTCTGATTACATCCAGCCCCAAATTAATCTTAGCATATGCTTTTCGTGTAATGCGATCCATTTCATGATCCCCCATATCATTTAAAATCCTTTTGTAATGATCTCATGATACAATCTGATAATTTATTCTTTTATTGTTGTATACATTATACATAGATTGTATTTATTATAGTACAATATGTAATATTACGTCAATTCTTATATTCCATCACCTTCCATAAAAAGTGACCCTTTTACCTCTAATTTATTTTCAAAATATGCCGATATTTATTATACAAAAAACCAAGGAGGGTAAATTTATGAGCGTAAACGGAGTTACAGGTGTAAGTGATGCGTACAGCGCCTATGCTGCACAGTCAAAGAACACCGAAGTCAAAACAGAAGCTTCCAAAGGAACCGGTAGTGCCTCTGCGGCGGAATCTGCCGGTGCTGTTTATGAGCCTTCGGAAGAAGCCAAAACCGCTTCTGCAAAGAAATATAAGCCCGACACCAATCTGGTTGCCAAGCTGAAAGCCGATGCAGAGGCAAGAACTGCTCAGCTTCAAAGTCTTGTGGAAAAAATGCTGACCAAACAGGGACAGACTTATGCGTCAGCTAATGACATTTGGAGCGTCTTATCAAGCGGCAACTTTACCGTTGACCCTGCTACCAAAGCGCAGGCGCAGGCTGACATCGCAGAAGATGGATATTGGGGCGTTTCTCAGACATCCCAGCGTATTTTGGATTTTGCCACAGCCCTGACCGGAGGCGATCCTGATAAGATTGAAGAAATGCGTTCTGCATTTCAGAAGGGCTATAAACAGGCTGAAAAGACCTGGGGCGGCGAACTTCCTGAAATTTCTCAGAAAACCTACGATGCCGTTATGGCCGGCTTTGACCAGCTCGCAAAGGATGCAGGTCTCACCGTAGAAGGATAAAACCTTTGTCTGAATTAAATTTTAACCTGTAAAAGGCTCAAGACCGAGCAGCTGCGCCGGTTTTGAGCCTTTCCCAATTTATTTGACTTATCCGTTATTCTTTACAATCAGAATTTTATCTCCCGCTTTTACATCGTCATTGACAAGATCGTTGGTCTGCCTGATGACGGATACCGGCACATAATAACGTTTTCCAATATCCCACAGGCTCTCTCCTTCCCTGACCATATAGACTGCGATTCCCGGAAGTGACGCCATCTTTTCCATGTCAGGCTCCGATACAATCACTTGCTCCACAATCTTTTCCTGCCATTTCTGATAAACATTCGCCCTGAAGTAAAGAACACATTTTACGTCCACTTCCCCATTATCAATAATCGCTGCCGTCACCTGATCCACGGATGTCTGCACCGGATAAATGCAATTCTTATCCACACCATCCGCTTCCAGCACATAATGGAAAGGAAGGGTTCCCCTGATTACTCCATACCGGTCTTCTTCACTGCCGGACTCATAAAAAATCTGTATATTCACTATGCCTGTCAGTTCAATTCCACCCTCCACCGGCTCCTGACCTGCAAGCTGTAAATCCGTGGCAGTATGAAGGATCTTGTGCAGTACTGTTTTTTCATCTTCACATTTAAAATGGTCAGACAGCTTGGTTTTTCCACTGCTTCTTGCAAGCAGCCTCCTGAACTCTGCATCCTTTTCCACTACAGACACTTCATTTACCACTCCATATACATCAGAAAGGATGTCAATGGTTTCCTCCTCATAAATACAAATATCCAGATCCAGACAATGTTCAAAGGTAATCACTCTCTCTTCCCCGTCAAAGTCCGGTCGAACCTCCACCTCACGGTTTTCGGAGTGAAAGCTGATTTCCGGTATCATGCCTTCCTGCGCCCCCGGACAATCCAGACTTCCTGCAAAGGGCAATGCTGATTCGTAATGGCAGATTTCCATCTCATCTCCTTCCCCGCGATACACGAAAAAGGTTCTAAGTTCACCCTGTACTGCGATTTTGTCCTCAAGTACCTTAAATTCTACCGCCTCAGGCACAATCTCCGCCCAGATCATTTCAAAAATATTAGGAAAGCTTCCCGGAATTTCCACTTCCTCCTTGACTCTGAAAACATCCTTCTTTTTAATTGCCATGGAAGCAATGTCCAACGTCTTTTTTCTGAATTCTACCGGTTCCTGACTGTAAAGATCCACTGCGGTTTCCTCATCACAGATTTCCTCACAGGAAAGCAAAAGTGTTACTATCGACTGTACACTGAGCTTTCTGGAATTGATCATCCCGATGCTGAGGTCCTCCAGCTCCCAGTTCACATTTACATTATCGCCGCCTCTTACCCCTTCCATGAAAATCATCTCATCAAAGGGAATGGATCCTTCCATTCCTGCCACATCACTTCTTCCTGATGCTCCTTTTTCCGTCAGGTAAAGTGCCCGGAAATTCAGGTGTCCTTTCACTCCCACATGGTCATCCGTTACCCTTACTTCATCAATTACCACGGTTCCTCTATCCATGATCAGCCGCGCTGCATCCGGTCTGGAATCAGAAATGATCACGTCGTCCTCCAGAATTATCTGAGTCCTGGCCTTACATTTCATACAATCCATATGTATATTCCGTTTTATCAGCTCCACAAAAATACCTCCCTAAATCATACCTGCTGTTCCGCTTACAGTATATGTATGATTTAAGGAGGTAAAGTATACCTGTCTGCTGTTTTATTCCTGCACACCGCCGATCAGCTCATGAATATCCTCAACACCATATTTTCTCATATATGCTTCAATCCCCTCTGCTACTTCCACAGTAGTATAAGGATTGACAAAATTCATGGCGCCCACTGCTACAGCGCTGGCACCTGCCAAAAGGAATTCAATCGCATCCTCTGCGTTGCTGATGCCACCCATACCGATTACCGGAATTTTCACTGCATGGGCAGCCTGATATACCATCCGCACTGCCACCGGCTTAATCGCAGGGCCGGAAAGTCCGCCTGTCCTATTTGCCAGTGCAAAGCGGCGGCGGTGGATATCTATCTTCATACCTGTAATCGTATTGATCAGTGAAATTGCATCCGCCCCTGCTGCCTCTGCCGCCTTTGCCATCTCAGTAATATCGGTTACATTAGGGCTGAGCTTCATGATTACCGGTTGCTTTGCCTTTGCTTTAATTCTGGAAGTAATATCATAAAGACAATCCGACTTCTGTCCAAAAGCAATCGCACCCTCCTTTACGTTGGGACAGGACACATTGATTTCCAGCATATCCACTTCCGTATCACCCAGACGCTCTACCACCTCAAGATAATCCTCCACACTCTTCCCGCAGACATTGACAATGATTTTGGTGTCAAACTGCTTCAAAAAGGGAATGTCCCTCTCTATAAACACATCAATTCCCGGATTCTGCAGACCGATAGCATTGAGCATACCGCCATAGGTTTCCGCCACTCTTGGAACCGGATTGCCCGGCCAGGGTACATTGGCAACTCCCTTGGTCACTACTGCTCCCAGCTTGTTTAAGTCTACAAAGTCACTGTACTCCATGCCGGAACCAAAAGTCCCCGACGCAGTCATAACAGGATTTTTAAATTCTACTCCTGCAATTGTCACTTTGGTATTCATCAGATTTCCACCTCCCTTGCATCAAATACAGGCCCATCCGTACAAATTCTTGCATTGTTCACATGAGAATGATGATCCTTGTGGGTAGTCTTACATACACAGCCAAGACATGCCCCCACACCGCATGCCATCCGCTCCTCCAGAGAAATATACGCTGTGATTCCCTTTTCCTGTGCATATGCCTTGATTGCACGCAGCATGGGCATAGGTCCACATGCCATAATCACATCTGCTTCTATTTGCAGCTCATTCATGACGGTAAGCACATTTCCTTTCGTTCCCACACTTCCGTCCTCTGTTGCCACCAAAACTCTGCCATACTTCTCCAGATCTTCCTTCAAAAAAAGTTGATTGTCCCTATATCCCGTAATAATTGTAGCTTCCTTCCCCGCTGCCGAAAGTTCCTTGGCAAGCTGCAGCATAGGCGGAATCCCTATGCCGCCTCCCATGAGAACCACCTTTTTTCCTTCTCCTTCTTCTATCGGAAAGCCGTTTCCAAGAACTCCTAAAAGTTCTGCCTCCTGCCCCTCTTTCCATGTGGAAAACTCCGCAGTTCCATCCCCCGCAATCCGATATACAATGCGAAGAGAAGACTGCTCCCTGTCTACCTCACAAATGCTGATTGGTCTGGGCAGCAGATGGGCACCATCCAAAGGATAAACACCGATGAACTGCCCTGCATGTGCATCCTTTGAAAGCTCCGTGGAAAGCCACATATCATAAATGTCCGGTGCAATCATTTTCTGTGAAAGCACCTTTGCTTTTACTTTTTTCTTTTTACTCATCATTTTCTCTCCTTTGGTATACAATTTCCCCATCGCAGATGGTGTAATAAATCACTCCGGGAAGCTCTTCTCCAAGGAACGGAGAGTTGGAGGATTTAGATGCAAAGGAAGTAACCTTCCATGTCTCTTCAGGATGAAAGATCACAAGATTGGCACAAGCCCCTTCCTTGATTTCTCCTCCTTCTATCCCATACAGCCTGCAGGGCATAGTGCTCATACGCTGTATCAGCTGTGGCCAGCTCAGATACCCCTTATTTATCAGTTCCCTGATACCAAGAGATAATGCTGTCTCCAGACCGATAATACCGCTTGGCGCTTCCGTAATGGGCTTTGCCTTTTCCTCACTGCTGTGAGGCGCATGATCCGTTGCAATCAGGTCAATGGTTCCGTCCCTGAGACCTTCAATGATAGCAAGCCGGTCTGTCTCTTCCCTAAGCGGGGGATTCATCTTCGCCAGCGTGCCCTTCGCAATCACAGCATCCTCTGTCAGGGTAAAATGATGTGGCGTTGCTTCGCCATGCACTTTTGTTCCTTGTGCCTTGTACTTTCGCAGCAATTCCACCACCTCTGCGGTACTGATATGCTGAATGACCACCTCAGCCCCGGTCTGCCTTGCCAGTTCCAGATCCCGTTTTACCAGGCTGATTTCCGCCTCTCTGGGCGAACCTTCAATCTGGTAAAAGGCGGCTGCTTTGCCCGCATTCACACCGTTATTTGAAATAAGCTGTGGATTCTCCTCATGAAAGCTGATTGGTTTGCCCAATGCCTTCGCCCTCATCATAGCTTCCTTTACCAGCTCCGCATCCATCAGAGGAATACCGTCATCCGTAAATCCGGCAGCTCCTGCCTCGGACAACTCTTCCATAGGAGTCAGTGCCTTACCCGCCATTCCCATTGTTACGTTGACACAGGACGCAATATGGATTCCCGTTTCTTTTCCTCTGTCCAGCACATATCTTAGCGTTTCTGTGTTGTCCACAGGCGGCCTGGTATTTGCCATTAACACAATTTCCGTAAATCCGCCTCTCTCAGCCGCTTTAGCCCCGGTAAAAATATCTTCCTTATAGGTAAATCCGGGATCCCTGAAATGCACATGGGTATCTGCAAGCCCCGGAGCAATCAGAAGACCTGTTCCGTCAATAACCTGCATTTCCTCCGAATAGCAAGCGCTCTCCTCCACTGCTTCTGTCTGCTTTCTGTCATCTATTGAAAGCGACGTTTTTCCCAGATCAATAATTTTAGAAATCTTTCCTTCTTTTATCTCTAAATCTGCCTGATAAAGAGTCTCCCGAACAGGGTCGATAATCGTTCCGTTCCTGATCAAAAGCATGTCCACTTTCTCCTGTTCATAAATTTTCCTTTTGCATCATTATACCCGATTTTTCATTTGCTGCCTATATAATTCTTAAAATCTAAAACAGAATGTGTAACACTTTCGTTTGATGGAATATTACGCAAAATGAGAGGCAGATAAAACATTCTGCCTCCCATTTGACTTTTTATTTCTATTTCAGTTAAACACTACCGGTTTATCCACAAACTCTGTTTTAATTACCACATACGGATAAGATGGCATTTTTTGAACTGTTGCCTGATCCCCCGGTTCCGGTCCCACTAAGGTTGTATCTGCATAAATTGCATTTTCCGTCAGATAAAGTGCATTGACTGTAATGCTATATCCGCCGCTGATCTGCTGGCCATAACCTACACAGATATAGAGAAATCCGTTGTCCTGATAAGTGAGCTTAAATGCGTTTTGTTTCTTTTCTTCAATAACCTCCTTAAGCTCCTGCGGAATATTATCCTCTGCAAGTACCGTAAATTCCAAATCCTTTATTTTTTCCATCGGATCCTTCTGCCGGGCACACCCCGCCAGCAGCACCGCTGCCATTACCAGCATCCCAATTCCATATTTCATAAGACATCTGCATTTATCCTTCATCTGTCCACCCATAAATCATCATTCTTTTTAATAATAATTTATGAGCCTCCTATGGAAAGAATACCATCAAAATCTTACGGTGTAACACTCTGGCTTCCAAGTGTTACCTGCACCGTCTTTGACTGATATCCCACAGGGCTTCCCTGCATAATTGTCAGTTCCACCGTGGTTCCTACCGCATAATAGCTTAGTTCCTCTTTCAGTTCTGCCATAGAAGTTACCTTCTCGCCATTTAGTGCGGTAATAATATCACCTCTTACGAGCCCTGCCTGATCTGCACCGGTTCCTTCAATTACCTTTGAAACATATACTCCCTTAGGTGCATCATAGATCTGTGCGTACTCATCTACCACATCGACTCCGGTAATCCCCAGATAGCCCTGATTATTTTCACCGACCTTCAGCCTTGTCTGTTTGTTCATCAACTCTTCAATAATCGGTTTCGCATCAGAAATGGGAATTGCATATCCGATTCCCTCTACCGCAGAGCCACCAATCTTATTCGAGTTAATTCCAATGACTTCACCCCTCATATTTAAGAGCGCACCGCCGGAATTTCCGGGATTAATTGCTGCATCTGTCTGGATAAAGGTATTCACCTCTGTAGCATCCATCTGTGATGTGTTCTGAGTGGAAGATACTGCAATCGGTCTGTCCAAAGCACTGACTACTCCGGTAGTAACCGACTGCCCGTAACCCAATGCATTGCCGATTGCAATTACAGGCTCCCCTACCGTCAAATCATCAGAACTTCCCAATTCCGCTATCTTAATCTGGTTCATGGTGTCTGCATCAATATCGCCAAGCTGAACGGCAATCACTGCCAGATCCTTATCTTCATCTGTTCCCTTTGTCTGTGCCTGCACCTGCTTCCCATCCACAAACTGAACCGTCAATTCTTCAGCAGAAGCAACCACATGGTAATTGGTAACCAACAGAAGCTCTGTATCATTCTGACCTACAATAATTCCTGAACCGGAGCCACCTGCCTCCTGACTGTATTCCTGTCCGAAGAAAGTCATTTTCTCAATATACCTGTTGTTAACGGAAACAACCGCCGGCATGACCTCCTTTACTACATCGGAAACATCTGTAACGGTAGTCAGCACCGTCCGGCTTTCTGCTTCCTCCGTGCTGTCTTCCACAGCCTCTTCACTCTCTGTATCTGTAGCAGGCAGGACAGCCGTCTCCTTTACCTTGGCATTGCTGTCATCGGTCTGTACAATCCCGAAGCTGGTTCTCAAAAGATCTGTTGCAAGGCTTACCGCCTGAAATCCCAGTCCTGCAAAAATGCCAAAGCATAATCCGCAGCATATTCCTATGGCAATCTTCCTGCCAAAATCAGAACCGCTCTTCTTTTTCTTGGGATTCTTTTCCGTGTTACCGGACTGATGATAATCACTGCCATTTACACCACTGAAACTTCCGCTGCTTCCATATTGATAAGTATTGGCAGAAGTGTTGTTATAATTGTTTGGATAATTATTTTCATACATAACAATTACCTCTTTTCCTTTCTGTTTATGCACCCAGTATATCCGGTAATTGTGTTCAATTTGTGACAGAAATTTGTCATTTTTGTTATTTAATGCCAGTAATATTTATTCATGGAAAAAGCTTTTACCAATTTTCGAGGCATATAACAATATCGCTTTCCCAGAAAATAACCCAGATACTTCCATCCGCTCTGCCAAAACAGCTTCACGATCAGCCATGGTTTTCCTATGCTGCACAGATATTTACAGGTTTTCTTTACCAGTCTGATTCCTTCTGATTCTGTAGATAATCCCGAAAAAACCTGCGGATATTCCGCATGGGAGACACCAAGATCAAAATTCCTGTGAAACTGCTCCAGCCCACTGTAATTATGAGAATGCACTACCTTTGCCTGCGCCGCATACACAATCTGATTCCCGCTGTCAATAACCTTTCTGGCATAAATCATATCTTCATTAAAAATTGTATGATTGGTAAAGCCCTCCAGTTCATCAAAAAGCGATCTTCGGTAAGCAGCACACACATTAGAAGCAAAAAAAGTCTTAATCCCCATACTGTCTAAATCCTCAGCCGATTTGATCCGGGACGCCTCAGGATAATTAAAGGAGCGGGTATAACTTTCAATTACACCGCACCCTTCTGCCGGAAGCTGTCTGGCATAGGTCACACCCACCTTTTCTGTTTCAAAAGGTGCCAGAAGATTCTCTATCAGCTTTTCATCGTAAGGGACCGCATCATCCGTCATCAGGACAAAATATGGTGCCTCCGACAATGATACACCGTAATTTCTTGTTTTTCCATGATCAAACTCTTCCCTTGTAATATGCTTTACCGTCAAATTGGGATATTGCTTTATAAAATCATAGTCCTTAGCCAGCTGGTCAAAATATTTCTGTTCTGTGTTGATCAGAATAATCCTTCCCACCGGGCAGCTTTGATGCTTCAGCTGATCTAAAAGCCTGATTAATTTTTCGGTAGGTTTATAAACCGGTATGATTACATCTGCTTCTGATTTCATTTTCCTGATTTCCATCTTCTCTCTGAAACTAATCCATGTCACTGCATTTTTTCTTTAAAAAAGGACCAGCTGTTACGTTGGTCCTTTTCATTATCTCTATCTTTATTTGATATAACCGCTTGTATCTGACTGTACCTTATTACTGTATTCAAGTACCGCATCCGAAGGTGTATAAGCTTCATCCTCAAACAGGAAGCCATGCAGCCACTTAACATTTTCTGAAAGGGATACAGGTACAACGCAGCTTCCCTTTGAACCAATTGTTCCTGTTGCTCTCATGCTTTCCTCAGGGAAACCGGCCTGTCCGGTAATCTCATACTTACTAATTTCTCCCAAAAGCTCCAAAATTTCGGAGATATCCAGTGACGTATAAATCTCGTCCTTATCAAAGATCGCATTTGCAACTTGATTTAATGTTGCGGGAGAAGCCTTCTTCGCCTGATCAGCAACAGCCATCAGTACCTCTCTCTGACGCTCAGCACGCTTAAAGTCATCTCCTGCCGTATAACGGATACGACAGTATGCAGTTGCCTGAAGTCCGTCTAACAGCTGATATCCGGTGCTTGTTACGGGTGTATAGCTTCTCTTCAAATCCTCCGCCATACAGATCTGATAATTGTTCAGGTGCTTTAACTCTGCCTCATCCACATCAATCATAACACCACCCAATGCATCAATGGTATCACTTAATCCGGCAAAACCAACCGTAACAAAGTCGGTAATGTTCATGTCAAGGTTCATATTCAGCATATTGATTGCCTGCATGGGACCGCCCTTTGCATATGCTGCATTACATTTATTGTAACTGTCATTTCCGAGATTCAAATAAGTATCACGATAAACGCTGACCAGCTTGCAGGAACCGGTATCCAAATTAATGGATGCAATCATAATGGTATCACTTCTTGTATTCTTGGTAAGTGCACCGGTTGTTGAGTCCACTCCGAACAACGCAATATTACGGTACCCTTTCATGGTGGTTTCTTCCTTCTGCTCCACCTCCGGGTTAATAACGATGTCTTCCTCCGGCAGATCTACCTTTCCTACCTTTTCTACCTTAAGTACTCCATAAAGCACTACTACCATGAGGAGCAGAACAAAAATCTCCACAATAAAAAGGATAATTTTGGTGCGTTTCTTCTTGGACTTCTGTGCAGAAGCCGGTACCTTCTTTTTTTTCTTCACTGCAGCAGGCTCTTCATTCCTTACCGGTCTTTTTTTAACAGGTTTCTTTGATGTTGTTGTCATTCTATCAATCTCTCCCTTATACTCATGTTTCACGTTTCATTTGGGCCTTATCATCCGTGATCTCTCACAAGACACTATTTTCTCACAAAACCCTCTGTTAGGCAAGCCCCTGACCATTTTTTTAATTTATCTTTAAGATTTGTAGATTTCCTTTATTATATGCATTTCACTTTAGTAAGCATTTTTATTTATGAAGCCTTTAAAAATTGTAAGAAACATGATTTTAAAATCCATCGACATCGTCCAGTTTTCGATATAGAACAAGTCATACTCTATTCGCTTGCGGATGGAGGTGTCACCCCTGTAGCCATTCACCTGAGCCCACCCTGTAAGTCCCGGTCTTACCTGATGCTTAATCATGTAACGGGGGATTTCTTCCTTAAACTTCTCCACAAACTGCGGTCGTTCCGGTCTCGGACCCACTAAAGACATTTCCCCAACAAGTATATTGAACAGCTGCGGAAGCTCGTCAAGACTTGTCCGACGTAAGAATTTGCCGACTTTCGTAACTCGGGGATCATCCTTTACCGTCCATGCCTTCTGTTCCACGGAAGGCTTCTGCATTTCCATGGTTCTGAATTTATACATTTTAAACAGTTTATTGTGTAGCCCGACTCTTTCCTGTTTAAAGATTACAGGTCCACGGCTTGTAAGACGCACTGCCAAAGCCGCCGCCAGCATAATCGGCGACGAAACGATAATGCCGCACAGAGAACCAACGATGTCCACAGCACGCTTGGCAACCCAGTTTAAAGTATTCGTCAGCGGCACATAGCGAATGTTGATTACCGGCAGTCCCATAAGATCCTCTGTATAGGGATGGCTTGGAACCAGCGAATTATAATCGGGAATAAACTTGGTATGGACACCTGATTTCTCACACAAATCCACAATATATTCGAGGTGGTCATAATCCTTCAAAGCCAGCGTAATCGCAATCTCATCCAGCTTATTTTCAGGCAGAATGTATTTGATATTTTCTATTCTGCCCACCACTTTTACCCCTTTATAAACCGTACCGCTGGGAATACGGTCATCTAAAATACCTCTGATCACATATCCCCATTGAGGATTGGCATTAATCCTGGTAATATATTCCTCCGCTGCCCTTGAGTATCCAATGAGCAGAATATATTTCAGATTATAACCCTTTTTCCTGAAATAGAGCAGCAAATTCCTGATCATAGTACGGCAGATGGTAGTAAATGTCACATTAAAGACATAAAAAATCCCCATCATGGTACGGGAAAAATGCTGCTGCTTAATCATATACAAAAATACGATAAAAATGACAATTCCAACTGTATTGGATTTCAGGATAGCAGCAATCTCATATTTTCGTCTGGTTGCACGCTTAGGCGCATACATATTAAATGCGTAGTACAACAAAAGAAATTCGGGCACAAGAAAATAGAGGAAACTAAAATAGGTCCCCATGTCAAGTGCACCCGCTCCGGGTTCCGTATCGGCAAATACGGTACAAAACTTTATATACCATGCAAGCAGGTAGGAAATCACCACCACAATGGCATCCACCAGCAAGTGCAATCTATTAAAATGCTTTTGATTGTCCTTTATCATATCCAGCTACCTTCTTGCAGATATTTTACAATAATATTACAAAAAGCACAACACTAATTCAACAGTTCTCCCGCTCTCACATAAGCCTTCTTCCCACATTTATCCATAACTGCACTTGAATCCACAAGTAATTTTTCAGATTTTTCATACGAAAATGAACCTTGTGCTCACGACCCTCTTTTGAGCAGGATAAACCAATTCCCTTGCACACACCTTTGAGATAGACACCGCCCATTCCCTTTGCAGTAAAAAACAGGAGCTTAATCAAATATCCGACCATCAGAAAAGGCAGATTAATCAGAAGCTGAACAAGCGGCATATTTTTGTAGATCAGATAAATGCTGTTCCTTGATGATAAATCTACTTTAAACGCATTATGGCGTGAGCCGCTGACACCGCTTCCGGCATGATAAACCACAGCATCCGGCACATATCTATTATCATATCCATAAATATTCGCCCGATACCCAATATCCATGTCCTCAAGATATGCAAAATGATTTTCATCAAAATAGCCAATCTTTTCAAACACACTCCGCCTGTAAAGAGCCGCTCCGGCACAGGAAGAAAAAATACGTCCGGGCTCTGAATATCGTTCCACCGGCTGATCCTTTCCCCGGGAATATGCCCATCCCAGGGCGCAATAAAAATCTCCTGCCCCGTCCAGCTGTTTGGGATGATAAAGACTGATCATCTTTGCAGCCGCTGAAAAAGCCTGCGGTATCTCATCCAAAGTCGCCTCAAGCCTTGCAATCATTTCCTTATCTGCCACAGTATCATTATTAAGAAGCAGCACATATTCCGTGCCGGCTGCCCTAATCCCTGCATTTACCGCCTTACAAAATCCGTAATTCTCCTCAAAAGCAATCACATGCGTCTGCGGAAACCGCTCTTTTACCAGTTCAAGACTTCCATCCCCGGAACCATTGTCCACCACCAAAACCTCTGGGACTACCGTTCCGCGGTAAATGGAGTTCAGACACTCCTCTATATATTGAATTCCATTGTAATTTGGTATCACCACTGTGGTTTTTGGCATTAATTAAATCCTCTTTTAACTCAATTTATCTTTTCTATCATACAAGGATCCCAGACAATTCGGTATCCTAAAGCTCTGATTTTTTCACAAAATCTTCTGCTCAGTTCCAGGTAATCCACCCCTTCATTCAGGCAATCCCTCCAGTCAAATCTGCCTGTTATGGGATGCTTCAAATATGGAAGGCCTATCATTTCCTCCAATACAGCTTCTGCTTCACCTGAGACCTTCATACAGCGGACATCCACCATTTCTGCCTCCTGCTGCAATGATGCCCTGTGCATGTAGCCACTGTATTCCTTATGCAGTCCCTGATAAAGCGCCTCACCCGATGGGGTATATATTCCACCCGTTATTTTATTATGCCTGTCAATAATCTTTCCTCCCACCACAACGGTATCCGGTCGGTTTGACAAAAGATCCGGCTGATAATCCACCCTGTAAAAGCCCAGATGTCTCAAATGGGACACACTGCCCTTCCACCCTCTTGCACGCAAAAAATCTTCCACTGCACGTTTGCCGGCATCATAAGCATACTGCTTGCTTGCAGGATTTTCTGCCGTAGACTGTTCATGACATCTCCAGTGATACAGTACCTTATCAACATGGGCGATGGGGAGCTCCAACTTCTTCGTCCTTAGCCGATCCTTCCCCAGCATTGTATTAACTGACCGCAGCAGAATATCATAATCCTGAGCCCCGTCACAGATACTGCGAAATCCCAGTTCCTGCATCAGCTGACGTTTCATTACCATGAAATGACAGACATAATTATTGGACAAAATTAAATCAAGATTAAATTTCGGTTTGTGATTTACCTCATAGTATTCAGACTGGGTTTCATTACATTTGTCCTCATCCGAATATAACAGTTGTAATTGAATATCCCGCTTTTCGTAGTCATCAATACAACATGCCATCTCATAAAGTGCATCCGGTGTCAGAATATCATCATGATCAAGAAGTCCCGCATAGTCCCCCGTGGCATACATTAAACCCTGATTTGTATTGGCAGAAATTCCGGCGTTAACCTTTAACCGTCTGTAAATAATCCGCTTATCCGAATAACTTTTTACCACTTTCTCCACTGCATCTGTGGTGGAAGCATCTGCCAAAATCAATTCAAAATTTCCGTAGGTCTGTCCGAGTACCGAATCAATCATGGCTCTTAAATATTCTTCCTTCGTTTCAAAGGTCGGAACCAGCACACTGAATTTGGTATGAAACCGCTTTCCATCTTCTGCCTGTCCCCTTAGTTCCAGATCATTTAATGGTTCATAGGTATAGTGATCGGCAGCCTCTGTCTGCACCCGTTCCCTCATGGCATAGTATGCCTGCCTGATTCCGTTTTTTTTCAAGTACCGCACAGTCTTTTTTAAATTGCTGATTTTGATGATTTTACCCATGATTTCTTCCCTTGAAATAACCTAAGAATCGCCCCGTATAAGCGGGGCGATTCGCTTCATAAACAAAAATTCTAAATCACTAAAAAATTTAGATATAAGCCTTCAGTGCTTCTGTCAGCTTTTCCAGCTTATCCTGTGCATCCTCGATGCTGCTTCCCTTAACACCCATGTAGAATTTAATTTTGGGTTCTGTACCTGAAGGACGGGCACAGCACCAGGAATCATTGGTCAGATCAAAGTAAAGCACATTTGATTTCGGCAATCCCGTAGGCTTTTCCTCTCCGGTAGCCAAATCTCTGGTAATACCCTTGTCGTAATCTCTGAACTCTTTTACTGTAAGTTCACCGAAATTCTTGGGAGGGTTGCTTCTCAATTTATCCATCATTTCCGCAATCTGTCTGGAGCCATCAATTCCTTTTAGGGTAATTGCATACTGTGTTTCCTTAAAATATCCATACTTTTCATAAAGCTTCAGCATCTGATCCCATACCGTGATACCGTTCTTCTTGCACCATGCAGCCACTTCACACAGGCACATTACTGCAACGATAGCGTCCTTATCCCTTGCATGAGTACCTGCAAGGCATCCATAGCTTTCTTCCAGACCAAATACATAGTTATTAGATCCGGTCTGCTCAAAGAATTTGATCTGCTCACCAATATACTTAAAGCCCGTCAGCACTTCAATGAACTTCACGTTATATTCCTTTGCGATTGCTGCTGCCATATTAGTGGTAACAATGGTAGATACCATTGCCGGATTTTCAGGCATCCTGCCTGTCGCAGTTCTTTCTCTTAAAATATATTCCGCAATCAGCATACCGGACATATTTCCCGTGAAAGGAATGTACTCGCCGGATTTGCTGTCCAGAGCATAAATACCAAGTCGGTCTGCATCCGGATCAGTTGCCAGTACGATATCTGCATTCTTTTCTTTTGCAAGTTTCAGTGCCAGAGTAAATGCCTTGGGATCTTCCGGATTCGGATAATCCAAAGTAGTAAAATTGGGATCAGGCATTTCCTGTTCAGGCACTACATAGACATGCTTAAAGCCCAGCTCAGAAAGAATTCTTCTTGCCGGTACATTACCGGTTCCGTTGAAGGGTGAATATACAATTTTAATATCATCTGCAACTTCCTTGATGATTTCAGGATGAATAATCTGCTTTTTCAGTTCTTCCATGTAGGCATCATCGATTTCCTTACCAATCACCTGATAAAGTCCTTCTGCCACGGCAGCATCCTTGTCCATGGTCTTTACCTGATGATAGTCAGTAACCTTCTTTACCTCTTCAATGATCTCCTTATCCTTGGGAGCAGTTACCTGTGCACCGTCTTCCCAGTAAGCCTTATATCCGTTATATTCCGGTGGATTGTGGCTTGCAGTAATCACGATACCGGAAATACAGTGAAGTTTACGCAGTGCAAAGGATAATTCCGGTGTAGGGCGAAGGGCATCAAATACATAAGCCTTGATTCCGTTTGCTGCCAGGCAAAGCGCTGCCACATCAGCAAATTCAGGTGACATTCTTCTGGAATCATAGGCAATGGCAACCCCTCTGTCCTTGCCTCCCTGACTGATAATATAGTTTGCAAGTCCCTGAGTTGCTTTTCTCACCGTGTATATGTTCATACGATTGGTTCCGGCGCCAATCACACCTCTAAGTCCGCCTGTACCGAATTCCAGTTCCTTATAGAAGCGGTCTTCAATCTCCTTCTCATCTCCTGCAATTGCACGAAGCTCTTCCTTGGTAGCATCATCAAAGTAAGCATCTTCCAACCAGAAATTATACTGTTCCTTGTAGCTCATAATCGTTCCTCCTGTAAATTTAATTCCCTATACGGATTTTCATTACACATCTCTTATTTTACCATAGTCTTTCTATATTTTCAAAGCAAAGTCGCTTCGATCTAATGAAAAATTGGGATTGTAGTAAGGATCGCCCGCCTCAAGCACTTCTTTCCACTTACTTCTGAACTGTTCAGACTCCTTATTATAGCGCTGTGCCTTCTCGCCATTATCGTCCAACCCTCTTGAAACAGATTCAAAATGATACAGCTCTGCGAAAGGTGTAAATACATTCAAATATCCCTTTTTACGAAGCTTCAGGCAAAAATCCACATCATTCAATGAAATGGCAAAGCCTTCATCAAGTCCCCCCACCTCATCAAATAACCTTTTATTTACCAGCAGGCATGCACCGGTCACTGCCGAGACATCCTGCGCATAGCAGAGCCGCCCCATGTATCCTAAGTTTTCCCTGTGCTGCTTATAATGGCTGTGCCCTGCCGTTCTGTGCGCTCCCAATCCCAAAACCACTCCGGCATGCTGGATCGTCTTATCCGCATAATACAACTTTGCTCCTACTGCACCCACATCCTCTCTCTGTGCATACATCAACAGCTCTTCCATCCAGTTCACGGTAATGACCTGAGTGTCATTGTTAAGAAGCAGAACATATTCCCCACTTGCACAGGAAACGCCAAGATTGTTCACTGCCGAATAATTAAAGGCTCCCTCGTAGGTAATGACCTTAATCTTTTCTTTCTCGGAAAGCTCCTGATAATAGTCAAAGGTTTCCTTTTCCGTGCTGTTGTTTTCCACTACAATAATCTCAAAATTTTCATAGGTGGATTTTCCCAGAATGGAGGTAATGCACCTTTTTAAATCTGACACATGATCTTTATTCGCAATAATAATAGAAATCATGGGGCTGCCTATAATCTGGTACCGTATTTTAAAAATGGTCTCAAAAGCTCTTGTGGATGTAATCTGGAAATGCTCAAAGCCATGGCGTTTTAAGTGATCTGCCACCGCGCCTTTTGCTGCCTCAATGGCATAAGGCTTCGCTCCGATATCTGCCGCCACACTGCCCGGGTGGCTTCGCCAGTAATAAAGAAGCTTTGGCACATGCACCACATTCTTTGCCCGGTCAGTAAGACGAAGAATCATGTCATGATCCTGACTTCCATCAAACTTAGACCGAAACAGCTCCGTCCCATCCAGCAGTTCTCTTGCAAACACGCTGAAATGGCAAATATAATTGTTGGCACGGAGATTATCAATGGCATAATCCGGCTTAAAATGCATGGTCAGCATATGATTAATATTTCCACTCTTAAAAGTCGTTTCATCGCAGTATATGTAATCTGCCTGTTTTTCGTTGATGACCTCCACATATTCGTACACGGCGCTTGGGTGGAGCACATCATCGTGGTCAAAAAGCCCGATAAATTCCCCTGTCGCCATCGTGAGACATTGATTGGTATTGCCCGAAATCCCTTCATTCTTATGAAGCTTTCTGTAAAGAATTCTCCGACCTGCCTCGCCCCTGTCCTGATACTCCTTCACAATTCCTGCCACATAAGCATGCTCCTCATCAGAGCCATCTGCCAGGCACAATTCCCAATTTTCATAGGTCTGACCGGTAACAGACTCAATCATTTCACGCAGGAATTCCTCCGGTGTATTATAGAGAGGAACTAAAATGCTGATTTTCGGCATTCTGGGAAAAACAGTTTCCCGCTGTCTTTTCGCCTCCGCCTCATCGGGAAAACTCCTGGTGCCATAGTTCTCCATTGCCTGCCGCTCAATTTTCTTGTACTTCAGCTTTGCCAGCACCCCTCTTAAATTTCCGCAGTTTCTCAGTCTGTCCCTCTGGCGAATAACAAAATGCATTGCTTTGCGAAGAGGCGCAGACATTTTCCAAAGCGGATTACTCTTGATACGATTCAGTTTAAAGTTAAGCTCGTCACATCTCGCCTCAAGATCTGCAACACGTCCTGCCAGATCCGCATTGCGCAGATGCTCCTGCTCATAAGCCTTTTGGTAATCTGTCTCCTGCTCCAAATTCTGTTCCATGCCGCTTTCCTTTCTTCATATGATAAATAATCTTCCTGCTTTTCTTTTCTATTCATTCAATTTCCAGCACCCAGCTGCTCCAGTTTATCAATTTCTGTCTGGAACATCGGTCTTCAGCCAGCATTCCAAACTGATATACTCCTGAAGGGAGCTCATCCCTCCGCATTTTTGCCGCAAATCCAGTTAAATCTACATTTAACTGATCTTTCAGGTTGTTTTTAATATCCTTCCTGTACCGACTTTCCAGCTGGATTGCCCAAACCTGCTTATTTTCGCGGTTTCTTAAAAGTAATTTCTTATTATAACAAGCGTTATCAGCGCCAATTACAAAAGAGTATCCCTGAAAATAATACCCCATATCCTCCGGTTTTACCTTAATTTTTCCTTTTTCAGGCGCTACGCCGTACTGCCACTTGTAAATGTCCATGGCACATTCCATCCCAACTACCAGACACTGGTCATCCTTTGCCTTCTCTATTTTAGAAGTGCAAAGAACCGCCTTAGACCAAGGCATATCCAGCGTTACCTGATAATGGTATGCAGGCGAATACTCTGACTCCAGCATATCCGTAGTTAAATACGGGTGATAAAAGGGATCTTTTCCGTAGAGCTCCTGATGGTGCTCATACAGTACGTCCTTTTCCCTAAGAAGACGGAGCTGCTTTTCTTCCGACTCTCCATCCTTTCCACGGCTCAACGATTCATGATGATAAAATACCACATCACATCTTTCTATATTATAGTAGCCTTTTTCATAGATGGTATAGCACAAATCTACATCATTAAAAGCAACTGCCAGTTTTTCGCAGAAGCCTCCTGCCTGTTCAAAGACCTCTCTTCTTACCATCAGACAGGCGCCGGTTACTGCCAGCATATCATGAACTCCTCTGTTCATTCCATAATAATGCACACTTCCATCATCCAAAAATTGCAGCTTATGTGCAGGTCCCACTCGCAGATTGGTAATTCCCGCATGCTGAATTGTCTCAGAATCAGGATAGAGCAGCTTTGCACCAACTGCTCCGGCATAAGGGAGGAGTGCCTTTTCCACCATCAGCTCCATCCAATCCGGCTGGATAATCTCCATATCATCATTTAAAAATAATAACAGTTCACCCTTCGCCTTTCCCGCTCCCAGATTACACATCCTTGAAAAATTGAAGGTCATAGGCTGATACAGATAGCTGCATCCCCGAAAATCAATCTCTTTTTCCCCATCCTTTTCCTTCAAATGCTGATTTAACCGCTCTGCCTTCTCTTCTATCAATCTTCTGTTCTCATCATTGCTCCCGTTATCCACCAAAATCAATTCAAAAGGATGTGAGTATCTGGTTCGCTCCAGTAAGGAATCGACACAATGAAACAACACTCCGGGGTTATCCTTGGAGGGAATAATAATGGATAACAGACTTTCGGTGCCACTTGTTTCTTCATTATCCTCTTTCCACTGCCCGTCATTTCTTACGGCAAAGTCAGGCAGCCTGCAATCCTTGATCTGCTCATATCCATCCTTTTTGCTGTGATATAGTACCTGACGAATATGACACACCGGCATTTTGGAAGAATCATGCCCCTTAACAAAGGCGTTCTGCTGTTTCATCATTTCAAACAGCAGTAAATAGAGCATTTCAACCTGTCCAAAGTAAGCGCTTCTTCCTTCTGTATCCTGTTCCCGCTCCAGTCTTTCCAATAATCCTCTTTCTTTGCAGCGGAGGTATGCTTCTCTCAACACTCTGGTCCGGACAGTCACCAGTCCACCAAAATAAAAACAGGATAGAAATCTGTCCGGTGACCAGTCCGGCTTAAACCATGGATTTTCCCTGACATTTTCTTCCTGTATATCTTCATCTCCATAAATCAGGATTATACTTTCATTTTCAAGTAATTTTTCGCAAATAAT
>JAQXYZ010000062.1 GCA_029226935.1 Bacillota bacterium
GTGAGGGTAAAGTTTACTTCAAAGAAAGGATAAGTAAACAGGTAATTGATGCTGACCACACTGACCAATGAGGCAATGATTCCGTACAGGTAACCGTTGGTAAAGCGTGCAGTAAGAACAAGCGCCGTAATGTAGGTCAGGACAACGTTTGCGGAATTTTCCGGTACAATGCGAAAAAACCACAGGGAAATAACTGTAGCGCATGCCAAAATCAGTATGGTAAGCAGGATATCCCGCAGAAAGCCGGAGGTCACAATTTTATGTTTTTTTTCTGTAGCAATATTTTTCATTTTTCTTCTCCCCTTTTGTCAATTATACTCTGTCGGATGGTAGGGGGCAATTGATTATTGGGTAAAACAGCGTTAAAATAGCGTTAAGATTATCAGCAAAAGAGTTTGCTATAATAAAAGGAATAAAAGGCGAACAAATGCTTGATAAACCTTTATGAAAACGATATACTTATAGTTAAGAAAACACAGAAATCCGGGGGTTATTATGGCTTACGAGACAGTACCTTATGATAAAAGAATTAAAGAAAATATCAGGAATTATACGTTGGCTAATCTGTTTGATATGGAGATTGTAAAAAAGTATCTCTCCAATCTTGCGAAGATGCTGGAAATTAATATTTTGTTGACAGACCGTCATGGAGAAAAGGAAATTGTGATTGGAGACAGTTTTCTGGGATTTCATCCGGATGTAGAGAAAGAACCCGGACGAAAACTCCGGGTGCAGAACCGTACCGTCGGACATCTTTATGTAAAACGGCTGGATGAAGGCAGAGATGAACGTCTTATGAATGAAATGGTGGACGGAACGGTTGAATTGCTTGCAAGGCTGGGAGAAGAAGCATATCTTCACCGTGAGAGCAGCATTTATCTTGAGGAATTGGAGGGACAACTGGAGGATAAAAAGCGAAAGATCTCGCAGAATGAGCGGGAGGATATTCTTACAGGAGTCTATAACAGAATTTACTTTGAAAACAGAATGAAAATCATTGACCGTTCGGAGGTGGTTCCGGTGGCGGTAATGAATGTGAATATCAATGACTGGAAGTTCGCCAATGATCATTTTGGAGATGAGGAGAGTGACAGGCTGATCAAGCTGGTATCAGATATTTTGAAGGAGGAAGCAAAGCCTTATTTTGTGATTGGCAGGATTGATGGAGATGTGTTCGGCGTTCTTATTCCCATGGCAGAGGAGGGAGAAGCGGAAAGCTTTGCGGAACGCATACAGGAACGGTGCAATACATATGAAGATGCACATCTCACCCCGTCAGTTGCGGTAGGTCTGGTATATAAGACTAATATAGAAGAAACATTGGAAGAGAAACTTTCCGATGCGGAATACGAAATGTTCAATCACAAATTTGAAATTAAAAACGCTCCCGGGTATCGGGAAAGGATGGAAAAAAAGCTGACTTAGGTCAGCTTTTTTACATTTATAAATTATTTATTAAATCAATTTTTCAACGTGAAAGTGAGAAAAATAGAGTAATAATAAGAAAATAAGAGAAAAATTAAGAAAACGTATGAAATACGATTGTGATACCGTTTGCAAAGGACTGCATATAAAACTAATATAAGTTTTAGTAATTAGCACTCGATATAAATGAGTGCTAACAAAAGAATGTAGTATGTCTGAAATAGTAATTGAACTATAATAAAGGAGGCAGTAAAAATGAAATTAGTACCATTAGCAGACAGAGTTGTATTGAAGCAGTTAGTAGCAGAAGAAACTACCAAGTCAGGGATTGTATTACCCGGACAGAACAAAGAGAAGCCCCAGCAGGCAGAAGTAATTGCGGTTGGCCCCGGCGGCGTGGTTGACGGCAAGGAAGTTAAAATGGAAGTGAAGGTTGGAGATCAGGTAATTTATTCCAAATATGCCGGAACAGATGTAAAGATTGAGGATGAAGAATACATTATTGTAAAACAGAGTGATATTCTGGCAGTGATCCAGTAAGGATACCGCTAACCAAAGTAACTGAATAAAATATAACGTAATTATAGGAGGCAATAACAATGGCAAAGGAAATTAAATACGGTGCAGAAGCCCGTGCAGCACTTGAATCAGGTGTTAATCAGCTGGCAGATACAGTAAGAGTTACATTAGGTCCTAAAGGAAGAAACGTAGTTTTGGATAAGTCCTTTGGTGCACCCCTTATCACAAACGATGGTGTTACCATTGCAAAGGAAATTGAGTTGGAAGATGCTTTTGAAAATATGGGCGCTCAATTAGTTAAAGAAGTTGCAACCAAGACAAACGATGTAGCCGGTGATGGCACTACTACAGCAACTGTTCTTGCACAGGCAATGGTGAATGCAGGTATGAAGAACCTGGCAGCAGGCGCTAACCCGATTATTTTAAGAAAAGGTATGAAGAAAGCAACCGACTGTGCAGTAGAGGCAATTGCAAAGATGAGCTCTAAGGTAAATGGCAAGGAGCATATCGCAAGAGTTGCAGCAATTTCTGCAGGAGATGATGAAGTTGGTCAGCTTGTAGCAGATGCAATGGAAAAGGTATCCGGTGACGGCGTTATCACTATTGAAGAAAGTAAGACCATGCTGACAGAACTTGACCTTGTAGAAGGTATGCAGTTCGACAGAGGTTATATTTCAGCATACATGGCTACTGATATGGATAAGATGGAAGCAGTTCTGGAAAATCCTTATATCCTGATCACAGACAAGAAAATCTCCAATATTCAGGAAATCCTGCCTCTGTTAGAGCAGATCGTACAGTCCGGCGCAAAACTGCTTATCATTGCAGAGGATGTGGAAGGTGAAGCACTTACAACTCTGATTGTAAATAAGCTGCGTGGTACATTCAATGTAGTAGCTGTTAAGGCTCCCGGCTATGGCGACAGAAGAAAAGCAATGCTTGAGGATATTGCAATCCTTACAGGTGGTCAGGTAATCAGCGAAGAACTTGGTCTTGACCTGAAAGAAACCACTATGGATCAGTTAGGACGTGCAAAATCTGTGAAGGTTCAGAAGGAAAATACAGTCATTGTTGACGGTGAAGGTGACAAGGCTGCGATTGCCGCAAGAATCAATCAGATTAAGGGACAGATTGAAGAAACAACCTCTGACTTTGACAGAGAAAAATTACAGGAAAGACTTGCAAAGCTGGCTGGTGGCGTAGCTGTTATCCGTGTAGGCGCTGCAACCGAGACAGAAATGAAAGAAGCAAAGCTTCGTCTTGAGGATGCACTTGCAGCTACCAGAGCTGCTGTAGAGGAAGGCATTATCTGTGGCGGTGGTTCTGCTTACATCCACGCTTCCAAGGAAGTTGCTAAATTGGCTGATACACTGGAAGGTGATGAGAAGACCGGTGCACAGATCGTTCTGAAAGCATTGGAAGCACCTTTATTCCATATTGCAGCAAATGCTGGATTAGAGGGCAGTGTCATCATTAACAAGGTAAGAGAATCTCAGGTTGGTGTCGGTTTTGACGCACTGAAAGAGGATTATGTAGACATGGTTGCTGCAGGTATTCTTGACCCTGCCAAGGTTACAAGAAGTGCACTTCAGAATGCTACAAGTGTTGCATCTACCCTGCTTACAACAGAATCTGTTGTTGCTAACATCAAGGAAGATGCTCCTGCAATGCCCGCAGGTGGCGCAGGAATGGGCGGCATGATGTAATTAAGAGATGAAATAAAAGAATAGAAATAAGAGAGGCGGATATGCTATAGAGTGGTATGTCCGCCTTTTTTATTTTAATAGAAGGACGGCTGTCCCTATCATGTAAAATTCAGTGCGGTACGTTGACGAAGTTTATAAAAAAATATATAATAATTTAATATATGCGAAAAAGTGTATACAAACTGCATCTAAGGTTGTGATTATATGACGGAAGAAAAAAATGCGAACTTAACGAAAAACGAAGTAGTATTCGATGATGGACGTATTGAGGCCATTCAGGAGTTTCAGAGTCCCGAGCAGCTGTACAGGGACTTGATTTTGCGTGTCCAAAAATATCATCCTTCCGATGACATTTCACTGATTGAAAAGGCGTATCATCTTGCCGCAAAGGCGCATGAGAACCAGACGCGCAAGTCAGGAGAGCCGTATATTATTCATCCCCTCTGCGTTGCCATTATTCTGGCAGATCTGGAGATGGATAAGGAAACCATTGCGGCAGGTCTTCTACATGATGTGATTGAGGACACAATCATGACAGAAGAAGAACTGAAACAACAGTTTGGAGATGATGTAGCGCTTTTGGTAGATGGCGTGACGAAATTGGAGCAGCTGCAGTTTACCAATGAAAACGGTGATAAGACGCTGGATCGTTTTGAAATGCAGGCAGAAAACTTAAGAAAAATGTTTTTGGCGATGGCAAAGGATATTCGTGTCATCATTATCAAGCTTGCAGACCGGCTTCACAATATGCGTACTCTGAAGTACAAAAGCCCGGAAAGCCAGCAGAGGATTGCAAAGGAAACCATGGAAATCTATGCACCTATTGCACAGAGACTGGGAATTTCCAAAATTAAGGTGGAATTGGACGACTTATCGTTAAAATATCTGGAGCCGGAAGCTTATTATGATCTGGTGGATAAGATTGCAGTCCGAAAGAGCGTACGTGAAAAATATATTCAAAATATTGTAGATGAGGTCAGTGAACATATCAGAAATGCAGGGATCAAGGCACAGATTGATGGACGTGTAAAGCATTTCTTCAGTATATACAAGAAGATGAAGAATCAAAACAAGACCATTGATCAGATTTATGATTTGTTTGCAGTCCGCATTATTGTTGATACCGTTAAGGACTGTTATGCGGCATTGGGTGTGATCCATGAAATGTATAAGCCCATACCGGGGCGTTTTAAGGACTATATTGCCATGCCGAAGGCAAATATGTATCAGTCTCTCCATACTACGCTGATTGGCAGCAGCGGTCAGCCCTTTGAGATTCAAATCCGTACCTATGAGATGCACAAGGCGGCAGAATACGGTATTGCCGCTCACTGGAAATATAAAGTTGCATCAGATGGCAAAAAGATAGAAGATTCAGAGGAAGAAAAGCTTTCCTGGCTGCGCCAGATTTTGGAATGGCAGCGGGATATGTCCGACAATAAGGAATTTATGAATCTTTTAAAGAGTGATCTTGATCTTTTTTCGGACAGCGTTTACTGTTTTACCCCGACAGGAGAAGTTAAGAATCTTCCGGCAGGTTCTACGCCCATTGACTTTGCCTACAGTATCCACAGTGCAGTGGGAAATAAGATGATTGGCGCCAGAGTCAATGGCAAGCTGGTTACCATTGATTATGAAATTAAGAATGGTGACCGGATTGAAATTATGACCTCCCAGAACTCCAAAGGTCCCAGCCGTGACTGGCTGAATGTGGTTAAAAGCACTCAGGCGAAAAATAAGATTAACCAGTGGTTTAAAAACGAGTTTAAAGAGGAAAATATCGTAAAGGGCAAGGAACTGCTCAATAACTATTGCAGGGCAAAGGGCATCAATGCTACTGAGGTAATCAAACCTGAGTACATGGAAGTCATTATGCACAAGTATGGCTTCCGTGACTGGGATTCCGTGCTGGCAGCTGTAGGGCATGGTGGACTTAAAGAAGGTCAGATTATTAATAAGATGCTTGAATTCTATGATAAGGATCACAAGAAAGAACTGACCAATGAAGAAGTGCTGGCAGCGGTTGCAGAAAATGATCCATCCCGTCGGCCTGCCCGTATAAAATCCAAAAGCGGTATTGTTGTCAAGGGAATTCATGATCTGGCAGTGAGATTTTCCAAGTGCTGTTCTCCGGTGCCGGGGGATGAGATTGTTGGATTTGTCACGAGAGGCAGAGGCATCTCTATTCATAGAACTGACTGTATTAATATTATCAATCTCCCGGAAATGGAGAGGGAACGTCTGATTGATGCAGAATGGGAAAGATTGCCCGATCAGGTAACTGACGAAAAATATCTGGCAGAAATCAAGATTTATGCCAATAACAGAAACGGTCTTCTGGCAGACATTTCCAAGGCACTTACGGAAAAGAACATTGATATTCTCTCTATGAATACCAGAACCAACAAACAGGGGCTTGCAACGCTTGCCACTTCCTTTGAGATCAGCAACAGAGAAGAGCTTATCCGGATAATTGACAAAATCAGGTCGATAGAGAGCGTTATTGATATAGAAAGAACTACAGGCTAAAAGGAGTTTTCATATGGCAGATTTAAAGATTGGCAGAATTGTAATGGGAATATGTCAGACGAACTGTTACTTTGTGTACGAAGAAGGTCGGACGGATGTCATTGTTTTTGACCCTGCGGATAAGGGAGATTATATTTACAATGCCTTAAAGGAAAAAGGCTTTTCAGTGACCGCAATTTTTTTGACTCATGGACATTTTGATCATATCTGGGGTGTGGAGAAGCTAAAAGAGCTTTCCGGTGTCAAAGTGTATGCCTACGAAGGAGAAAAAGAACTCTTAGAGAGTGCGGCTTTAAATGTTTCCAAAAATGCAGGAAGAGCCTGTGAAATCAAAGCAGATGTTTATGTCAGGGATGGGGAAGAAATCACAGTGTCAGGGATGAGCTGCAGACTGATTGCAACACCCGGACATACACAGGGAAGCTGCTGCTATTACTTTGAGGAGGCGAAGATACTGGTAAGTGGAGATACGCTGTTTCAGGAATCAGTGGGAAGAACAGATCTTCCTACCGGCAGCATGAGCAGTCTGGTGCGCTCTGTCAAAGAGAAACTTATGTCGCTTCCGGAGGATGTAAAGGTGTATCCGGGACATGGAGAGTCTACCACAATCGGACATGAGAGGGAGTACAACCCTTTTTT
>JAQXYZ010000063.1 GCA_029226935.1 Bacillota bacterium
GAGCATTCCGGTTGCGGAGTGCATCATCTGTTTTAGAATCCTTGCTTTCATCACCTAATAAACTGAAAATAAGGCAGGGACGAAAACAGAGCCTTTTGGAAGGTGTTTTGGTTCCTGCGCATCTACGAAAGGAGAATGCCATAGTGACAAGAAAAACGCAGGAACAGGTAATTTTTGAACAGGAAAAATATGTGTACCGGAGTTACAAGGACAGGGTATTTCGGATGCTGTTTAGTGACAGGGAGAGATTGCTGGAACTTTACAATGCCCTGAACGGAACAGACTATGCTAATGTGGAAGACCTTATGGTCAATACACTGGAGAATGCCATTTACATTAACATGAAGAATGATGTGTCTTTTATCATTGACCATAACATGTGCCTGTATGAGCACCAGTCCAGTTACTCCCCCAATATGCCGCTACGGGGGTTACTCTACTTTGCAGATCTGTATAAGAAGCTTCTGCGGGGAATAGATTTGAGTACCAGAAGCCTTATAAAGATTCCGACGCCTTACTATGTAGTATTTTATAATGGTCGGGAAAAGCAGGATGAGGAGTTTGTGCAGAAACTGTCGGATGCCTTTGAAAACGGTAAGGATGGCTGCATTGAACTGCGAGTGCGCGCCATCAATGTCAATTTTGGGCACAACAGGGAACTGCTGGAGAAATGCAAAACCTTATACGGATATGCATACTTTGTGGCAGAGGTCAGAAAGAACCTTGAGACCATGGAACTGCATTTGGCGGTGGAACTTGCAGTAGAGGAATGCATCAGGAAGGATATTTTAAAGGAATTTTTGCAAGCACAGAGAGATGAGGTGATTGCCATGTCGATTTACGAATACAATGAAGAATATGTGAGGCAGTCTTTCTTTGAAGATGGGGAGAAGGCAGGCTACGGAAAGGGAAAGGCAGACGGGGAGAAATCCGGATATGATAAGGGAAAGAAGGCTGGCTATGGCAAAGGCAACAATGACCGTCTGGTAAAGAGTGTGGAGTCTGCTATGGAGAATTTCAAGCTAGACCTACAGAAGGCATGCGAGGGGCTTGGAACGACTGTAGAGGAATATAAAGCGGCAAAAGAAAGAATTAATTAAAGGACACAGACAAACCGGGTATGGGTAACAGGAAGATAAAGTATGAGTAATGTCAACCAGCCTAGGGCTTAATCCACCCTGACAAAATGGAATAGAAAACCCCAGAGGATGCAGCTTCTGAGGTTTTTGTTTGTTGCGCTTACGGACTATTTATTACATTTTGCATAGTCATATTATAGCATATGCGATTGGATTATCCAGGATCTTCATTTTTACTACATTTATTCTTCCACTTATTCTTACGCTATTCTTCAGCGTACATCTTAACTTTAATGTAAAAAATTGCTTTTAGATACTATTACCGAGGAACCCGTTTTGCTATAGTGATTATTTTATAAAGTTCTTGAGATATTGAATTTCTATGTTGTTGCTTTTGTAATTGTCAATAGCTTGATTATACATTTTCTCATTTACCGAAAAAATGCAATCTGCCAGAACAACTACTTTGTAATCTCTATTAATTCCGGCAAGTGCTGTTTTGTAAACACATGCAGAAGCATCAGCCCCGACAATGTATAAGGTTGTGATTTCTTGCTCCAGTAAATGATTTTCAAAATCTTTATTTGAAAAAGCGTCTGTTTTTTCCTTTTCAAAAATATTTGATGATAACACTTCCAGTTGTCGGCTAAGTTCGATACCCTCTTTGTTTTTTACATATAGACCACCGGACAATAATTTATCAAGAGGGTGGGAAAAAGCTTGTTTGGTGTAAATTATGTCTATATTATTGTCATTTGCATAAGTAATTGCTGAATTAATATTTTTAATCAGAGTGTCCTTGCTTTCATACTCTTTTATGCCTAAAGTATCGTTTTGGACATCGAGTACTACCAGTGCACTGTTAGATTGTAAATCAGATGATATTTTATTGCCAGATGTTACTTTTGATAAAATGTATAGACGTCCTCCTATAATTGATGCAATTAATAATATTATAACTATAACAAGTAACATAATTATCCTCCCTTTTCCTTTTTTCATGCAATTATTCCTCCTCAGTTCGTGGTGGTGTTATTATTGTTGCAAAGGTATGCAATTTTTGATTATCATTCTGCTTCACAAAGGCTGGCTCTAATATTTCCTTTATTTTTTGACCATAAGATATGAGTTCTTCATTAGTTGCATAAATGGGTACAGCGCTAAACCCGAATCCATCATTTGCTGCATCTATATTTTCTTTTTTTGAATAGTCATCAAATTCTGACAGTAATTCAGTTATAAAGTTAGAAAACATATGTACATAGATAGTTCCATCATTTTTGTTAGCGATTTCCTTTTCTATGAAATTTTCATTTAGTGCATAGGTTTTCTCTACAATACCTCGTTTTTGCTTTTCTGATACAACTGTGATTATTTTATCCTGCTCCATTTTCTTTAATGCTCTATACAAAGTCGCTTGAGGTATAGAGGTGGTAAAATTCAATAAATCCTTTGCTGTCAGCTCTTCATGTTTCTGTAAGCAAAGCATTATTTGGGATTTTACTGGACTTTTTATGCAATCCATTAGTAGTTTAATATCCATACTATTTTCCTTTCCCTTTTTATTATCGTTATGATAATAATATCAAAATGATAATAAAATGTCAATAATATTATTTATTAATTTTCACATATTGCAAAGAGACCGGTAAAGTGGTAGATGCTGACGGAGATATATATATTAAGACATTTGACGAGTTAAGCGGTGGAGTCCCTGTTTACGGAGGAATGCCATCGGATATGTATACCTACAAAGATTTTAAAGTGTTCTATGACGGCAAAGTAGAAACTTATGCGGCGGTAGTAATTCTTGTTTATGGAAATGTATCTCCAATCACTTTGGTTGAGTTTTCTATTTCGAATGAAACAAGGTTAGAGAATAAGGTAACTAAAGTAGCAGACAATATAGTGTTCTCTTTAGGTGATAAGACCTTTGTACAGTCCTTGGAGGAGGCAGGACTTTCCTCTGACAACGAAAATGTAATTATGGAGTATGTTCAGACACCTTTTGTTGTAAAAAAAGAAGTAGAAAATGGTGAAACAATAGAATTTTTGAGAAATCTTGTATTTCTCAAACATGATTCCGGAATAGGAGTCTTTTTAGGACAGGTACCGGAGGGGGCAGAATTGAAGGTGGCTACCATTAGTGTGGATGATATAGGAAAATCAGTCACACAGGTATTTACAAACCTTATTCATGAGATGGAGAAAAAGAGTGATTATAAATACAGCACAATTATTTGTACTTCTTGTACGGCAAGATATATGAACCTTGTAGGAGATAAGAATATTGAGGGTAATGCATATAAGGACATTATACCGGATGATATCAATCTGGTCGGAATGTATTCTTATGGCGAGTTATGTCCCACGAAAAGTTCTGCTTCTGATAAATTATATAATATGTTTCATAATGAGACATTCACAATTCTTGCACTTTAAATGAGTATAATGAATGATTCAAATTTTTTTTGTGAATCATAGTGTGCCGAACAGTTAAGATTATCATTTTTATAGAAATGAAGAGGGAATATGGAATATATATCTCTGGAAGAAGAATTAAAAGAAGTAAAAAAGCAGCTAAAGAAAGCAGAACGTGAAATAAGGCGTCTTGAGAATGAGAATACTCTGCTTATAAATATGAACAAAAAAGCGACAAGCATGAGAGATTTTAGCGAGCGAGAACTCGTGCTGGCAAAGAATCAAGCAGAAAAAGCTGACCGGGCGAAAAGTGATTTTCTTGCGTCCATGTCTCATGAGATAAGGACACCGATTAATGCAATTCTGGGAATGAATGAGCTGATTATTCGTGAGAGCAGTGAGCAGAATGTTAGAGATTATGCTAAGGATATAGAAAGCTCCGGAAGAATGCTTTTATCCATTATTAATGACATCCTTGATTTCTCCAAGGTGGAGTCTGGGAAAATGGAAATCATATCTGTTGAATATGATCTTGCCAGTGTGATTAATGATATTATCAATATGTTAAGCACAAGGGCAAAAGATAAAGGGTTGGCTTTTTTAGTTGAGGTGGATAAGACAATTCCCAGTATACTGTATGGTGATGAAATAAGAATTAGACAGATTATTATGAATCTGATGACAAATGCAATCAAATACACAGAAAAGGGAAGTGTAAAACTTTCTTTAAAAGGTGCTAAGGATGAAATTGGATATAAATTATATCTTTTTGTATCTGATACAGGAAAGGGAATCAAAGAGGAAGATCAAAAACGACTTTTCGAATCCTTTACCAGAGTAGATGAGGTTGAAAATAGAGCCATAGAGGGTACCGGTCTGGGGCTGACACTTACGAAGTGTTTTGTTGAAATGATGGGCGGAGAACTCTCAGTGGAAAGTGTCTATGGAGAGGGTTCTACTTTCACAGCTTATATAAGACAGGAAATTGTGAAGGATGACCCAATAGGTGATTTCGAGGAGAGGATAGCGAGAAAACGTGAACAGAGGGAAAATAACAGCCAGAGATTACATGCGCCTGGATGTAAGGTTCTTGTGGTGGATGATGTACAGATGAACTGCAAGGTATTCTGCGGCTTGTTAAAGGAAACGGGATTAGAAATAGACACTGCTTTTTCGGGAAGAGAAGCTTTGAACAGATGTCAGAACAAAAAGTATAATATTATCTACATGGATCATAGAATGACGAATATGGACGGAATTGAGTGCTTGCACGAATTAAGGAGTATGGACACACCAAACAATGATACACCGGTTATTATACTTACGGCAAATGCTATTTCCGGAATGCGGGAAATGTACATGGAGGAGGGATACGATGATTATCTCAGTAAGCCAATAGAGGTAAAATATCTCGAAGATTCCATCAGAAAATATGCATCTGACTGGCTTGTGGAGACGGTGAAGGATAACAAGACGGAGAGCGTAATTGAGGAAAATAAAGCGGAAAGCCCACAAATATCATTGCAGGAAAAATATCCGGAGTTAAATGTTAATTTGGGACTCATGTATTGTATGAATGATGAAGACTTTTATCAAGAGATGATAAAAGAATATGCAGGTGGGGATAAAAGCAATATTCTTAAGGAATGTCTGGCATCAGGGAATTATAGTGATTTTGGAACCTTTGTTCATGCAGTAAAAAGTACATCTCTCAATATCGGAGCAGGACATCTTTCAGAAAAGGCAAAGCGTCTTGAAAATGCTGCAAAAGAATTAGATATTCAATACATTCATAGTAATTTTGACGAATTTCTATTGGAATATGAGAGCTTAATCAAAAAGATAAATTCGACAGAGTGAGAATGAAAAACTTTCCTGCGTACTGCATGCAGAGAGTGCTGAATACACTTTACAGCAGACCTCAATAGAATATTAGATGTAGATAAGCATAATAAAAAATACAGTTTAGTAAGAATTTATAGCATTTGACAACATAAAACGTTTGTGATAGGCTAACACTATATCTGGTAATAACGAAAAGCAATGATGAAGAGAGTAGGTACAGGGAAACTTTACAGAGAATGTTTTCGGACGGCAGATGACCGCAGGTTGAGAGAAACAGGGTGGAAATGGACTGAACATGGCTTCTGAGCAGTGCACCGACCCGATTATGTGAATAAGCGGTTAGATTGCAACAGGTCCGCCTGTTACAGCGGAAAGGTATTTTTGTACCTGAAGAGGTTTCTGCCGTGAGGCAGAAATGAAAAGAAGTGGTACCACGGCATACAAGCTGTCTTCTATCGTTGATAGAGGACGGCTTTTTTGAATCATGGGAAATTACTAAGAAAGGAATGATAGTGGAATGAATAAGGGAAAGTATTATATCACAACAGCTATTGCATATACATCAGGAAAGCCACATATAGGCAACAGCTATGAAATCGTGCTGGCAGACAGCATTGCCAGATTTAAGAGAAAGGATGGCTATGATGTCTATTTCCAGACCGGAACGGATGAGCACGGACAGAAGATTGAATTAAAAGCACAGGAAGCGGGTATTACCCCTAAGGAATTTGTGGACAATGTAGCGGGAACTATTAAGAACCTCTGGGATCTGATGGATACCTCCTATGATCATTTTATTCGTACCACAGATGATTATCATGAGAAACAGGTTCAGAAGATTTTTAAGAAGCTTTATGATCAGGGAGATATTTATAAAGGCTCTTATGAAGGACTTTATTGTACCCCTTGTGAATCCTTCTGGACGGAATCCCAGTTGGTTGATGGCAAATGCCCCGACTGTGGCAGAGAGGTAAAGCCTGCTAAGGAAGAAGCATACTTTTTTAGAATGAGCAAATATGCAGACAGATTGATTGAACATATCAATACTCATCCGGAATTTATTCAGCCGGTATCCCGTAAGAATGAAATGATGAACAACTTCCTTCTTCCCGGATTACAGGATCTGTGCGTATCGAGAACCTCTTTTAAGTGGGGAATCCCGGTTGATTTTGATGACAAGCATGTGGTTTATGTATGGTTGGATGCACTTACGAACTATATTACCGGAATTGGTTATGACTGTGACGGGAACAGTTCTGAGCAGTATCATAAGCTTTGGCCTGCAGATTTGCATTTAATTGGAAAGGATATTATTCGTTTCCATACGATTTACTGGCCGATCTTTCTGATGGCATTGGGCGAGCCGCTGCCGAAACAGGTATTTGGTCATCCATGGCTTTTGCAGGGGGATGGTAAGATGAGTAAGTCCAAAGGAAACGTAATTTATGCAGATGATCTGGTGGATTTCTTCGGTGTAGATGCGGTGCGTTATTTTGTGCTTCATGAGATGCCTTTTGAAAATGATGGAACCATTTCATGGGAACTGCTGGTGGAGAGAATTAATTCTGATCTTGCGAATACCCTTGGAAATCTGGTCAACAGAACTATTTCCATGAGTAATAAATATTTTGGCGGCATTGTTGCGGATAAGGGTGTAAGTGAAGCTGTTGATGAGGAATTGAAAACTGTGGCAACAGGAACTTATGGTAAGGTTTCTGCCAAAATGGAAGAATTGCGTGTTGCCGATGCACTGACAGAAATCTTTGTGCTATTTAAACGCTGCAATAAATATATTGATGAGACGGAGCCTTGGGTGCTTGCCAAGGACGAGGCGAAGAAAGATCGGCTTTCTACTGTCCTTTACAATCTGGTAGAAAGTATCATGATAGGTGCATCTTTGTTGGAACCTTTTATGCCACAAACTGCTAAGAAGATTGCCACACAGCTGAATGCGGAGCTTCGCGGTTTTGAGGAACTTGGCACTTTTGGCGCATATCCTTCAGGCAATCAGGTAACTGAGAAGCCGGAAATCCTTTTTGCAAGACTGGATGCAAAGGAAGTTGTAGAGAAGGCAGAAGCGATGTTTGCCCAAAGAAAGGCAGCGGCAGAGAATGCACAAGTGGAAACGGAAGAAGAGCCGGCAGAAGTGATTGATATTGAATCAAAAGAGGAAATCACTTATGATTTGTTTGAAAAGATGCAGTTCCAGGTGGGAGAGATTATTGCCTGTGAAGAGGTGCCCAAGTCAAAGAAGCTTCTTTGCTCCAAGGTTCGCATTGGCAGTCAGGTAAAGCAGATTGTGTCGGGCATTAAGCAGCACTATAGTGCAGAGGAAATGGTAGGCAAGAAGGTTATGGTACTGGTCAATTTAAAGCCGGCAAAACTGGCGGGCGTTCTCTCAGAGGGAATGCTGCTCTGTGCGGAGGACAGTGAGGGAAATCTTGCACTGCTTACACCGGAGAAGGAAATGCCTGCAGGGGCAGAAATCTGTTAACAAAAGAAATGTCTATTGGTTGGGGAGCTGTTAGACAAAACAGGAGGTTACAATGGTAAAAAAAGAAGAGTTTACGTTTGATTCCAGAGACGGTAAGACGAAGCTCCATGCAGTCAGATGGGTGCCGGAGGGAAAGGTAATTTGTATAGTCCAGATCGTACATGGGATGGCTGAACATATTGAACGGTATGAGGAGTTTGCGCAATATCTGGGCGAAAAAGGGATTCTGGTAACAGGAAACGATCACTTAGGACATGGTAAGAGCGTTGGAGAAGATAAGCCTTTCGGATACTTTTGTGAGCAGGATCCGGCTACCGTGGTGGTAAGGGATGTGCATCGGCTGAAAAAGATGACCCAGGAGGAATATCCGGGGATTCCTTATGTCATATTGGGACACAGCATGGGTTCTTTTGTCCTGCGAAATTATCTTTTTAAATATGGAACGGGGATACAGGGTGCTATCATATGTGGCACAGGCTCTCAGCCCAAGCTGCTGGTAAAGTTTTGTAAACTTCTGGCAGCAGTTCAGGGTGCGTTCCTGGGACAGAAGCATGTGGCAAAGCTGCTTGACCGGCTTGCCTTTGGAAACTATAACAGGCAGATACCGGGTGCGAAGACACCTTTTGACTGGCTGTGTACGGATGAAGCAGTTGTAGACACATATATGAATGATAAACTTTGTGGTTTTACTTTTACGGTAAATGGTTTCAGAACCTTATTTACCCTGCTGGATCGTTTGAATCAGGAAGAAAACCTAAAAGCAATGCCTAAGGAGCTTCCGGTACACTTTATTGCGGGGGACATGGATCCGGTAGGCAACTATGGAGAAGGTGTAAAAAAGGCATACGATGATTTCACCAAAGCCGGGATGAAATGCATTTCTTTAAAGCTTTATGCAGGAGGAAGGCATGAAATTCTGAATGAAAAGAATAAGATGCAGGTATATGAAGATTTGTATCCATGGATTATGGAGCGGATAAAGGAATATCAGCTTTAGAGGATTAGCAGAGGTTGATTGAATGAAAAGGAAATTTTTGACAGTTTTAACAGCACTGGTACTGGCGTTGCTGATACTTCCTGTAACAGCGAATGCTTCTGAGGAAAATAAGAATGCAGAGAGTTTGAGTAAGGAAGAACAGCTCGAAGAAATTATTGAAGAGGGAAAGGAAAAGCTGGGAATGGAACTCAGCAAGGAGGATGCCCAAAAGCTGGTAGATGCAATGGAACAGCTTGAGAACGTGGGCTTTTCGACAGATTATGTAATAGAGAAAGCAGAAGAACTCTACCGACAATACGGCGAAAAGTTTATTGACCATGTGGATGAGGCGGTAACTGATGCTGTACAGGGTGCTGCATCCAATGCAATTGAAACCTTTTTTGAAAATCTGAAGAATTCCATAAAAAGATTTTTTGAAAATTTATTTGCATAAACCCCATATGTCCTTGCAAATAATAGATATAACATGCACAACATGCAAAATATGAGCGATGAGAGGATGTTATATGAAAATTGCATTTTATGGGACAAAACCTTATGATAAGATTTGGTTTGAACCAATGGGAAAAGAATATGGCTTTGATATTCATTTTATTGAGGCAGCCTGCAACCGGGAAACAATATTTATGGCAAAAGGCTACGATGCGATTTGCATTTTTGTTAATGATTATGTAGATGCATGGATGATAAACGAACTCTATGAAATGAATGTCAAGGCTATTTTATTGCGTAGTGCAGGATTTAATAACGTGGATGTGAAGGCTGCCGAGGATAAGATTGTTGTCCTGCGTGTTCCCAGTTATTCGCCGGAAGCTGTGGCGGAATTTTCTATGGCACTACTGCTTACGGTAAACAGAATGACCCACAGAGCATACAACCGTACCAGAGAGTTTAACATGAGTCTCAACGGATTGATGGGGATGGATCTGTATGAAAGGACGGCAGGGGTAATTGGAACAGGAAAAATAGGGCAGGCGATGATCAGGATATTGAACGGTTTCCAGATGCATGTGCTCTGCTATGACCCATATCCGGTTGAAGGCCTTGAAGCGGAATATGTATCTTTGGAGGAGCTGTTCAAAAATTCCGATGTAATTTCACTTCACTGCCCCCTCACTTCCGAGACCCGACATCTGATCAACAGTGATGCAATCACTGCTATGAAGCAAGGGGTCTATTTGATTAACACCTCCAGAGGAAGCCTGATTGATACGGAAGCGTTGATTGCCGGGATGCTGGAGGGAAAATTCGGTGGAGTAGGGCTGGATGTATATGAGGAAGAGGAAGGTGTGTTTTATGAGGACCGTTCCAACGATATTATTACTGACGATAATCTTGCGCGTCTTATGACATTTCCTAATGTAGTCGTCACTTCCCATATGGGATTTTTTACGAGAGAAGCCATGCAGGCGATTGCACTTACTACCTTGGAGAATGCATATGCACTGGAAAACGGGCTTCCGCTAGTTAATCGTGTAGGGACTGAAATGACACTTTGATAGTACCTTGGTACTAGACATAAAATGTGAAGTGGGTTATAATTTACTTGGCAAAAATGTCGATAAATACAAAGACAACTATAATTATAGCGATACAATTTATTGTAAATTAGTTGTTATTCTGTTATAATTAGTGTTTAGATAAGAAGGGAAAATAAATGAACCAGGGAATGCCATACGAAATACGGTTTGCATCTCAGAACGAGTGGGAAGAAGCAATGGGGCTTGCATGGAAAATCTTTCTGGAGTTTGAGGCAGATGTGTATCCTCCGGAAGGCGTGAGAAACTTTGAGGATTTTATTACGGACTCAGGGCTTAAGCGCATGTTTGACATGGGAAAATATCAGATGATGACAGCTTATGATGATGGCAAAATGATCGGCATGATCACCCTGCGAAATGAAATGCATATCTCCCTTCTTTTTGTGGATGACCGTTATCACAGGCATGGAGTCGGAAGAGCACTTATCCTGAAAATGGCTGATTATGTAAGAGCAGAGCTGGGAAAGCAGCGTCTCACGGTTAATTCTTCGCCCTATGGAGTGGGGTTTTATCATAAAGTAGGATTTCGGGATTTGGGACCGGAAAAGCAACAGGATGGAATTATATATACTCCGATGGAGTATATATTGTAAGTATGGGGAAGGCATATGGAATATATTCACAGTAAGGATATTTTTCTATTGATGCGGGACACACTTAAGCTGGTGGACCGCAAGGCAATGGATCATGGCTCCAGAGTTGCGTATTATCTCTATAAGATGCTGGAATGTAAGGGCGGATACGAGAAATTTGAATTGGCAGATTTTGTTTTTCTGGCATCCCTGCATGACATTGGTGCATACAAGACAGAAGACTTAAACCAATTAATACAATATGAATGCAAGGAGCCTATGGCTCATGCAACTTATGGATATCTTGTTTTTAAACATTTATCACCCCTAAGTGAACTTGCACCGGTCATCCTTTATCATCACACGGATTATTCCCAGATGGAAGGTATTGCACCGGAGCACAGGGAGATTGCAGCCTATTTGAATTTGGCAGAAAAGGTTGATATTTATTCCCAGGCACTTGGAGATAAATTTGATATGGCCATGTTTGACAAACAGGTCGGTACTGTGATCAGTGAAGAAGCTCTTTCACTATTTATAGAAACGATTAAAAAATACGATGTTTTAAGAAAGGTCAAAAAGGGCTCCTATAAGGATGAACTTGACGATATCATCGGATATATGATCTTTTCCAATGAAGACAAGAAAAAGTACCTCCAGATGCTTATGTATTGCCAGGGATTTAAAAGTGAAGCATCTGTGGCAGACACTGTAACTTGTCTGTGTATAGCAGAAATGATTGGTCAAAAGGTGGGACTGGGGCCTCTGGAAAAAGAACAGTTATATTATGGGGCACTTCTCCATGATATTGGGATGCTTGCCATGCCGGCAGAAATCATTGATGCACCCCGAAGCCTTACACCGGAAGAATACGAAAAAATAAAAATGCATGTACATATGGCAGAAAGGGTCTTAAAAGACCGTATGGCAGAAGAAGTTGTGGCAATTGTTGCGGGGCACCATGAACGCTGTGATGGAAGCGGATACCCTCGGGGACTTCGTGAAATACAGATGAATAACCAGCAGGAAATCTTGCAGCTGGCAGATACGGTTACAGCTCTCCTCGGAACCAGAGCCTACAGGCCTGTTCTTGAAAAAACACAGATACAGGCTTTGATACGGAAGGAAACAGCAGCAGGCAGATATCACAGAGCGATTGCAAAAATTTTTCTTGAGTATTATGATGAAATCATGATAAAAGTAAGAATAAAAGTAGAAGAAATCATGGTTACTTACAGAAAGCTTAATCAGCAGTATGCACAGGTATCAGGGAAACTGAAGGAATAGCGGTTATCAGTATTGACATAAGAAAAGGATAGTTTGGGAATGGGCAGAATTTTTAACTTGGATAGTCCTGTGTTCAGGTCACTAAGCAGAATAGCAGATTTGATTTACTTAAATATACTGACATTGTTGTGCTGTATTCCTATTGTGACAGCAGGGGCGTCAATGACAGCACTGAATTATGTGGTTCTTAAAATGGTCAGAAATGAAGAGGGATATCTGACCAGGTCTTTTTTTAAATCATTTAAGGAGAATTTCAGGCAGTCTACCATTATCTGGGTGATTATTTTGGCAGTATTTGCCTTAATAGCAGGAGATTTCTTTATTCTAAAGTACGCGGTAATGGAATTTCCTTCATGGATTAAAACTGCATTGATGGCAATTGCGATTATTTTGTTATTTGGTCTTATGCATGTTTTTCCGGTTTTGGCAAGATTTGACAACACAATTATTAATACCTTTAAAAATTCATTTTTGATGGGAATATTGAGCTTTCCGAAAACAGTGCTTATGATGATTTTCTGGGTAATCCCGATTGTAATTGCTTTATCGGTTTATCAAATATTACCGCTGGTGCTGATGCTTGGAATATCCGGACCGGCATACATGTGTGCGCTTCTTTACAGCAAAACGTTTCAGCGTTTTGAACCGGAAGAAGAAATAATAAATGACAGCGAGTGGACTGTGGGATCAGAAGAGGGAAAGGAATAGGATGAAAGAAGAACATGGAAATTTAATATTTAAATGGCTAATCCCTTTTGCGACAGTAGTCATTATAATATTGATAATGTTTCTTAATTTCTCCAATGAAATTAGCGAGGATGCAATTGAAACAGTAGAAAATAAACTCGAAGAAACTGCGGAGAAAAATGCATTAAAAATTTATAATGATTGTCAGTGTATTCGTGTTGCAGGGGAAACAGCTGCACAGATTTTCAGCAATGAAGAAGCAATCAGCCCGGAACTGACCAGAAAACTTCTCTGCGCCCTTACAGAAAGGACAGGAATTTATGAGGCAGTCTATTATGTGCAGGATCGTTCGGCTGTAAATCATAGAGGGGAATATTGTGATTTACAAAAGACAGACTATTTAGGTAAATTGGACGAGAAGCCGAATGTCAAATATTTTTATTCGAAAAATGACGGGATGACGGGTTCAAAATGTATTGTTGTGGCTGTTCCTGTTTCGCAGAAGGAAAGCTATCTTCTGTTGTATTATCATCCGGAGGGGATAAACAGCCTGATCGACATGGATGAATTTGATCAGTATGCGTTTGCTGCACTGATTAATGTTGACGGAGAAATACTGATGTCCAAAGATGCAGAAAGTGTTATGCTGAAGGACGGAAATATTTGGGACAACATTGATAAGAAATACCAGAACAGCATCACAAAAGCCAGAGTAAGAATGCAAAATCAAAGTAGTGGCTCAATTGTAACAGCTTCCGGAACAGAAGAAAGGACGCTTGTATTTGCTCCTATTGGGGTTAATGACTGGACAATGATTTTTGGTATCAGCCAATCTTATGTGGATGCCAGCAAGAAACAGATATGGACAAAGACTATCAGTATGCTGTATCAGCTTCTGAGTGTCATGCTGCTGTTTATTGTAGTGTTTGCAGCGATTGACTTTATCACAAGAAGAAAGAATGCAGAGAACAGGAAGGTATTGCAGGAAAAGGCAGATACCGACCTTTTGACAGGATTGAATAATAAGCTTGCCACGGAGCGGAAAATCAAAGAGTACATAAGCCAAAACCCTGATACCATAGCAATGATGTTTGTGCTTGACATTGACAACTTTAAAAAGATTAATGATACCATGGGGCATGCTTTTGGTGATGAGGTTTTACGAACCCTTGGAAAGCATATAGGCTCCAACTTCCGTGTGACGGATATTATTGGTAGAACCGGTGGAGATGAGTTTACCATTTTCCTTAAGAATATACCTAATGATGAAATTACGCTGAGAGAGGCGCAGAAGCTGGCAACCTTCTTTAAAAGTTTTCAGGCAGGGGATTATGTCAAGTATTCTGCGACGGCAAGTATCGGTGCTGCGGTATTTCCGGCAGATGGTAAGGATTTTGAAACCCTGTACAAATCAGCAGATCAGGCACTTTATAAGGCAAAGAAGAGAGGTAAGAATCAGCTCGCATTCTATGATGACAGGGATCGTAAGGAATAGTTGTACAAAGTGTCTATGGATAATGGCTTTTTTTAGTCAAGTTGCCGCATGAGGAGAAAATCGCTGATCTTTATAAGCATTTTTTACAATGGAAAATAAAATCTTTGTGGAATAGTGGCATAGTCAAGACGGATAAAGTCATGTATACTGATTTCATACTTAACTGTGAACTAATTATTTTAAGGAGGCAAATAAAATGGCAAGTTTATCTTTAAAGAATATCTGTAAAGTATATCCTAACGGATTCGAAGCAGTAAAAGATTTCAATCTTGAAATTCAGGATCAGGAATTCATCATCTTTGTAGGACCTTCAGGATGTGGTAAATCCACTACTCTTCGTATGATTGCAGGATTGGAGGATATTTCTTCAGGTGAATTAAAGATTGGGGACAGGGTTGTAAATGATGTTGAACCCAAGGACAGAGACATTGCAATGGTATTCCAGAACTACGCTCTGTATCCTCATATGTCAGTATATGACAACATGGCTTTCGGTCTTAAGTTAAGAAAAGTTCCGAAGGATGAAATTGATAAGATGGTTAAGGAAGCAGCTAAGATCCTTGACTTGACAGCACTTCTTGATCGTAAACCCAAGGCTCTGTCCGGTGGTCAAAGACAGCGTGTTGCTATGGGACGTGCAATTGTTCGTAATCCTAAGGTGTTCCTTATGGACGAACCACTTTCCAACTTGGATGCTAAACTGCGTGTACAGATGCGTATTGAGATCGCTAAGTTACACCAGAGATTAGGCACCACCATCATCTATGTAACACATGACCAGACAGAAGCTATGACCCTTGGTGATAGAATCGTAGTTATGAAGGACGGTGTAGTTCAGCAGGTAGATACACCTCAGAATCTGTATGAGAAGCCCGGTAACTTATTCGTTGCAGGATTTATGGGATCACCTCAGATGAACTTCCTTGATGCAGTAGTAGAAGTAAATGGCGAGGCAGTAAGCCTTAAGGTTGCCGGAAGCAGCATTCCACTTCCTCCTGCAAAGGCTAAGAAGCTGATTGAAGGCGGTTACGCTGGAAAGACAGTTACATTCGGTATTCGTCCTGAAGATGTATATGATTCAGAAATGTTTATCGAAACATCCAAGTGTGTATTCGAATCAACTGTTAAGGTTTATGAATTGCTTGGTGCAGAAGTTTACTTATATCTTGATCTGGCTGAGTTCCCGATCACTGCAAGAGTTGACTCCCGTACAACTGCAAGACCTGGTGATACAGTTAAGTTTGCATTTGACGTTGAGAAAATTCATGTATTTGATAAAGATACAGAGCAGACAATTACAAACTAGTAATTTGAGATTAAGGAGGATACCGAGAGGTATCCTCTTTTTAACTTCAAAAAAAACGCAGCTTGTGATATAATATGCGCAAGGAAAACAAGTGGCTGCAAGCAGGCAAAAGTGCAGGAGCAGAAAGGGCGTGAAGCAATGATTTCTACACAGATTATAGTAAATTGCATTGAAGAGCTAAAGCAGATTACAAGGGTTGAACTGGCAGTATTTGGAGTGGATGGTTCTTTGGTGGCTTCCACTTTTGAAGATGATCTTATTTCCGAAAATCTAATTAAAGGATTTGCGGATTCTCCGGCAGACAGTCAGGTAATAGGAAAAGATCACCTGTTGAGAGTTATGGACGAGGGGGATCTTCTTTATATTCTGGTGGCAAGAGGCGAGAGTGACGAGGCATATCTTGTGGGCAGGATTGCTGTCAGCCAGATGCAGCAGCTTATTATTGCATATAAAGAGCGGTTTGATCGAAATAATTTTTTCCAGAACTTATTGATGGATAATCTGCTTTTGGTGGATGTATATAATCGTGCAAAAAAGCTTCACATTGAAGTCTCTGTGCCAAGAGTTGTATTGATTATTGAAACCGGTGTGGAAAAGGACAATACAGTAGCGGAATTGTTAAGAGGGATGTTTTCGGCGCAGTCGGGCGATTTCATTACAGCAGTGGATGAAAGCACAGTGATTTTGATTAAGTCTTTAGGGGAGAATGAAGGATATCCTGAAATCGAAAAGACTGCCAGAACTATCGTAGATATGATTAACACGGAAGCAATGCTCAATGTAAGAGTGGCATATGGCACTATTGTAGAGGAACTAAAGGACGTGTCTAAATCTTATAAGGAAGCTATGATGGCATTGGATGTTGGTAAGATCTTTTATGTGGAGAAAAGGGTCAATGCCTATGGAAGTCTGGGAATTGGACGCTTAATTTATCAACTTCCTGTAAACTTATGCAGAATTTTTATTGACGAAATTTTTGGGGAGAATGATCCGGGAGATTTTGACGAGGAAATTGTATCGACGGTAAATAAGTTTTTTGAAAATAACCTGAATGTATCGGAAACTTCCCGTCAGCTGTTCATACATAGGAACACGCTTGTTTACAGGGTCGAGAAGCTTCAGAAGAGCACCGGGCTTGATGTGCGTACCTTTGATGATGCTCTGACATTTAAAATTGCTATGATGGTATACAATTATATGAAGTATCTGGATGGTGGAAATATCTGAAATCAGACGGCATGCAGGTGTATGGAATGAACAACCTTATTCTCGAATACAATAGTAGAGGACTGTTGGGAGGGATAAGGTTGTTTTTGTATGAGAAAAAAATAATATATTTATCACGGTATGAGAACGGAGAAAAGAAGGCTCCAGCCGGTTTTGTTAAGCTTTTGAGGGAGAAAGATGCATATGTTTTGGATATACAAATACGCATCGATTTAAAGCTATTTGAGGGGGAACATATGCTGTTTCTTCTTTTACAGAAAGAATGGCTGCCATGGGAAAAAGTGATATTTCAAAATGGAAAGGTCATTGCACAAAAGAAGCTCCTTATTTCTCATGGGATGATTACAATAGGAGAGAGATGTTATAAGGAAGATGAGCTTCAGGGATTTCTATTTATTATGGACGAGCACACTAGAATTGCCGGCTGCTTGGAACAATCTGTTTTGAAGGCTGCGGAAGCAGTGATACAGGTAAAGAAGAATATGGAGGAAGAAGAGCAGCAGGACTGGGAAAATGAGAAGAAGACAGGATTTGAGAATGCGTCAGAAGATAAATGGGAGCAGCTTCAAAGGAGTTACAAGGTAGTGCATCCTTTTGGAGATGCGAGAGTTTTCTTATCGATTGAACCCAAGGATTTCATTGTATTACAGTCGTCCTATCAAAGACTTGTCAATAACAGTTTTTTGTTACATGGGTTTTATAATTACAGGCATTTAATACTGGGGCCGGACAAAAATCTTGGAGGAGCGGGAAACTGCTTTTATCTTGGAGTTCCGGGAACTTACTTTGAACGAGAAAAGATGGTTGCAGTAATGTTTGGCTTTGAAGGCTTTGAATGTGACGGGGCTGTGGAGATAGGAAAGTTTGGTTATTATATGAGGAGAGTAGAGTTGTGAACAAAAAAGAACCGTGCCTTTTACTCTCAGGGAAACTGCCATGCGTTACCTGCACAGTTAACTCGGATCAGGCACCCTTACGGCACATGGAAAATTCTGCTTAGTGCTGCTTTGTTCCCAACCTGACACGGTTCGCAGACTTCCATTGCGTAAGACCCAATCGTCAAACGCCACTTATGCAGGGCAGCCATGACAGCTTCCCTGAAAATAAAGCTGCACGGTCAAGACCTTCTTGTAGTATATGGGTTTTTATGCAGTTTGTCAACCAAAATGGAGGAATGAAAATGTTGATTGCCGGACTAAATAAGACTACGCTTTTAGATTATCCGGGGCGTGTGGCAGCTACTGTTTTCGTGGGTGGCTGCAATTTCAGATGCCCCTTTTGCCATAATGGAGGATTGGTACTGGAGCCGTTATCTCAGGAAGCATATTCAGAGGAGGAAATATTAAGTTTCCTGAAAAAAAGAAAAAATGTTCTTGGCGGTGTGTGCATTACCGGGGGTGAACCTACCCTGCATGCGGATCTACCGGACTTTATTGACAAGGTAAGGGCGCTTGGCTATCAGGTGAAGCTGGATACCAATGGTTACGCACCGCATGTTCTGGAGCAGCTTTTGGAGAAACAAATGGTGGATTATGTAGCGATGGACATTAAGAACAGCCCGGAAAAATATGCCATGACGGTGGGAATGTGTGATGGGAATTCTGAGTTTTGTATGGACAAAGTAGAACAATCAGTGGAGCTTCTTAAGAAGTCAGGCATTGATTATGAATTTAGGACGACTGTGGTAAAGGAATTACATACCGGAGAGGATTTAGTGAAAATTGCGGAATGGATTAAGGGCTGTCCACGATACTTTCTGCAACAGTATCAGGATAATGAGAATGCAATTAAGCGGGGATTTCACGAGTATAGTAAGGATGAAATGGAGCGGATTGCAGAGTATGTGAGGAAAGTTCCGGGAATGACCGGAGAGGTTGCACTGAGAGGCGTTGATTAGGCAAAATTACTCTTGCGGACTGCAGAGTATGACAGAAAAGAAAGCTGTTGCAAGAATTAAAGATAGGAACGGAAGAAACAATGACAGAACAGGAAAAGTACATGAAAGAGGCGATCCGCCAGGCAAAGAAAGCCTATGCACTGGGGGAGGTGCCCATCGGATGTGTGATTGTATATGAAGGAAAAATTATCGGCAGAGGATACAACCGCCGGAATACGGACAAGAATACCCTTGCCCATGCGGAAATTACAGCCATCAATAAAGCCAGCAAAAAGATAGGGGACTGGCGCCTTGAAGGGTGCACTCTCTATGTTACTTTGGAACCCTGCCAGATGTGTGCGGGAGCAATTGTACAGGCAAGGATTGATGAGGTGGTCATGGGCAGCATGAATCCCAAGGCGGGTTGCGGCGGCTCTATACTGAATATTCTGGAAATGCCGGAATTTAATCATCAGGTTAGAGTGACAAGAGGTGTGCTCCGGGAGGAATGCACGCATATGCTTACCACTTTTTTTAAAGAGTTACGGATAAGAAATAAGCTGGAGAAGGAACAGCGCAGGGTGATGGAGGCAGAAAAAACCGCCACAGGAGCTGTTCCAGATGGCGGTGGAGTTGATTATTGATTAACAATATTCTGCAGCCATACACCGCTCTTTACCATAAAGTATCCCATGATCATTTTGATAAATTCCATAGACTGTACCAGGAAGAAAACAGTGACAATTGTTAAATTGGTATAATGTGCTAAAAAGTAAGCAAATGGAATTACAAGTACCCAGGTATATACGCTGTCAAAGAGGAAGGTGACCATGGTCTTTCCACCGGAGCGTAAAGTAAAATATGCACTGTGACAGAACGCACAGAAAGGCATTACCAGTGCAGAGATGGTAATGAAGGTTCTTGCCAGTGCCTTGATGGTTTCTTCAGTGTTATAAATGGAGGGAAAGAACCTTCCAACCACGGACATAATTGCAGCTACACAGGTACAGCAAAAGACACTGAAAAAAATCATCTTGTTATCTGCATCTTTGGCTTCTTCAATCTTGCCTGCTCCTAAAAGCTGCCCTACTACAATTGCAATACAGCTTCCCAATTGCAGGTATACAATGTTGAAAAGATTTGTAATGGTAGAGGAAATATTCTGAGCAGCTACAACTTCAAGGCCACGCACGGCATAGCACTGTACAATTACAGTCATACCGCTTGCCCAGAACATTTCGTTCAGCATCAAAGGAGTCCCTTTAATTATGACATCCTTTAAAATGCTGCCTGGGATAAAGAGGCTTTTGTAAGCACCGACGATGTAAGGGTTTGTCTCTTTATGCATATGTGTCCAGACCACCACAATGATACATTCGATAAAACGGGCAATAATGGTAGCCAGAGCAGCGCCCCGCACACCAAGCACCGGACTGCCAAAGATACCAAAAATGAGAACATAGTCTAAAACAAGATTGACAATCACTGCTACAATTCCGGCAAGCATAGGTACAAATGTCTGTCCTGTTTCGCGGATAGTGCTGACATATGCCTGACAGATTGCAAAGGGGATCAGTCCCGCCATCATGATTGCCAGATATTCTTTTCCAAATTGGAGGGCAAGGCCAATATCTCCTACGCTGCCGCTGTCGCTTAAGTATAGAGAAATCAGCTGCGTATCACAGAAGCCAAAGAGCAGCAGTGCAATACCTGCAATGATAAGGCAGGCGTACATCTTGAAACGAAAAGCATATTTTTGCCCTTCATAATCGCCCTTCCCATAAAATTGTGTACCAAAAATACCGGCACCGGAAACGCCGCCGAAGATACAGATATTAAAGACAAACATCAGCTGATTGACAATAGCAACACCTGACATCTGTTCTGTTCCAATTTGCCCCACCATGATATTGTCCAGAAAGCTTACAAAGCTGGTAATGGCATTCTGGATAATCATAGGGATTGCCAAAAACAATACATGTCTGTAAAAATCCCTGTCACCAATAAATTTCTTTTTAAATTTTTTCCACATGTTTTCTTCCCCAAGTTCACTGTAAAGATGTTGGTTATGTCTTAGTATATACGCGTCTGATTATTGTAATCGAAAGCACTGTGATAGTCAACAGTAATCATAAGAGTATGCTACAAAAAGAAGCAGTTAGTGCGGAAAGATGTTGACAAAGTCTGACCTGTAGAACAAACTGATTATATATATTTGAAGGAGGTCGACACATGAATTTCAGTATTAACAGTACATTTCTTTATTTGATTGCAGTCTGCGTAATTCTGTTTGTTCTGGTGCAGTCAGTTTTCTTTTTGATAAGGGCCTACAGGCGCGGTAAGCAAATTGGAATGAAAAGCGAGGTGCTTAAGAAGACCATTGTTTCTACAGCAGTTTTCACTATCGCACCGGCAATTTCCATTTTGCTTGGGGTGGTAACACTTTCAAAATTTTTGGGGATTCCACTGCCATGGATCAGAATGAGTGTAATCGGAGCCATTACCTATGAGCTTCCGGCCGCCACATCCACTGCCAATGCACTGGGAATTTCTCTTTCAGAGGCAATCACTGATCCCCAAATTTATTCAGCAATTGCCTGGGTTATGACACTTGGCATTCTTCCAAGTATTGTCCTGCCCCCAATCCTGATGAAGAAAATTCAGGGAGGTATGATCAAAATTAAAAATAAAGACAGCAAGTGGGGAGACATTTTTATGACAGCTATGTTCCTTGGAATGATTTCCGCATTTTTAGGGATGGTTTTTGCGGATGTAAGAAGCGGCATCAAAGGATTTATTCCTGTTTTTGTTCTACTGATGTCGGCGGCAATTATGGGGGTCTGCGGAATATTAATAAGAAAACTTCATATAAAGTGGCTGGAAACTTATGCCTTATCCATCAGTATGATAGGGGCAATGATTTTTGCGGTTCTGATTACACCGCTTATCGTATAAGGAGGCACTGCTATGAACGAGTATATGAAAAAGACAGACCTTTATGGAAAGATATGGATATGGACGGCAGTGGTGGTTGTCTTGATGGTGCCTGTTGCAATCTGCCTTTATTATGATGCGTGGCCCAGTGGAGCAGCAGTGCTCAAGGGACTGCTTGGGGTAGCACCTATCTACTGGACGGTGGGCGTGATTGAAGTTATTACCTATACACCCATGTTGGGGACAGGTGGTACATATCTTGCATTCGTGACCGGAAATCTTACAAGTATCAAAGCACCCAGCGCATTGAATGCCATGGAAAATGCAGAGGTAAAACCGGGAACAGAAGAAGGAGAAATTATTTCTACCATGGCGATTGCCACCAGCTCAATTGTTACTACACTGGTAATTGTTGCGGGTGTCATAGGATTGTCTGCTTTGGCTCCGATTTTAAGTTCGCCAATCCTTGCTCCGGCTTTTGATAATATTCTTCCTGCCCTTTTTGGGGGGCTGGCTGTGGTTTATGTAAGTAAGAACTGGAAGATTGCGATTGCTCCTCTTATATTTATGGTAGTACTGTTCCTTGCAGTGCCTTCTCTTGCAGGTTCTGTGGGTGTTCTGGTTCCGGTAGGTGTTTTGGTGGCATTAGCGGCAGCAAGAATCATGTACAGGAAAGGATGGTTATAGGATGGCAGGAATAATATTGGGGATAGCCGTATCAGCGCTGATTTTGTTTATAGCGGTAATTTTGATACGGGCAACCCTGTTCAGACCGGAGGAATTACCACCTGTGGCAGAAGAACTGATTTATACGGACAGGGATAAGATAGTAGATGATATGGTTGCCATGATTCGGTGTAAGACAGTTTCCAACAGGGATGAGCAGCTGGTAGACCGTAAGGAATTTGAGAAATTTGAGGAACTTTTGAGAGAACGATTTCCATTGGTACACAGCAAATGTTCCTTGAAAAAAATAGGAAAAACAGGGCTGCTTTATTATTTAAAAGGAAAGTCAAGTGAAAAGCCCTCCGTCTGCATGGCACATTATGATGTGGTTCCTGTAGACGAACAGGGCTGGGAGAAGCCTGCATTTGAAGGCATCATTGAAGACGGCTGTATCTGGGGACGGGGTACACTGGATACTAAGGGAACTCTCTGCGGAATCCTTGAGGCAGCAGAGCAGCTTTTAAAGGAAGGCTATGAACCGGAAAATGATCTTTACTTTTCGTTTTCAGGAGAGGAAGAAATTGATGGAGACACTTGCCCTGAAATAGTATCTTACATGGAAGCCCATGGCGTGAAGCCTGCCATTGTTCTGGATGAAGGTGGTGCTGTGGTGGAAAATACCTTCCCCGGTGTTAGCAGGGAAAGTGCAATGGTGGGGATTGGCGAAAAGGGCAGCGTAAATATTGACTTCCAGATGGAAAGTCAGGGTGGGCATGCATCCACACCACCCACCCATACGATTATTGGATATTTGAGTGAGGCGGTAACGAAGATAGAGAAGAACCCTTTCAAAAGGCAGTTTACCAAACCGGTAAAAGAGATGTTTGATGTGATGGGACGATACTCTACCTTTGGGTACAAAATCATCTTTGCAAACCTGTGGTGCTTTCTGCCGTTGCTTGACTTGATCTGCAAGAAGTCGGGCGGAGAGTTGAACGCCATGATGCGGACAACGGTGGCAGTTACCAGAATGAATGGAAGCAAGGCATACAATGTACTTCCTCCTAAAGCAGACTTTGGTATTAATATGCGTCTTATGGGCGAGGATACCATTGAAACATCAATGGAGTATCTGCGTAAGATAATCGGAAATAATCTGATTAAGATAAAGCTGGTTAATGGAATGGATCCATCCATTTATTCTAATACTTCCTGTGAGGAATGGGAGAAGCTGAAGAAGGTCATTCATGAAACATGGCCAGAGGCAATTGTGTCCCCTTATCTAATGATGGCATGCAGTGATTCCCGCCATTATTGCAGAATTACAGACCGTGTCTATCGGTTTTCGGCAATGAAACTCTCTAAGGAGGAGAGAGGCATGATTCATGGAAACAATGAGAGAATACCGATTGATACGCTGATTAAGACGGTTGAATTTTATATCAGACTTTTGAGAGAACTGTGAAAAGTGCCCCAGATTACTGGGGCACTTTTTAGCGGAGTCGGAGGGATTCGAACCCTCGTGCCCCGGAGGGCAAACGCATTTCGAGTGCGCCCCGTTATGACCGCTTCGATACGACTCCGTAAACTGCTCCTATTATACTGTTTTCAAAAAAACAAGTCAATTCCCAAAAGTAAAATTTCATGGATGAACTGATATACTGAAGTGAAAAGTTTATTTCCACTTTGACGAGAGAGTAAATTATAAATCAAAAGCAGTAAGGCATAATAAAAATATATAAATGAAGTATTACAGATGAAGAAAATTGATAAGTTTTATAAAATTTTGAAACTTGGTGCGATTTAAAAATTCATATTACGGTGCGACTTTTTATAAAAAACTTGAAATGTAACGACAGAAGCGTTACAATAAGAACGACAGGAGGTGCTGAATTATGGAAAAAACAGCAACATTAAATTTGAGAGTTAACCCTGCTGTGAAAGGGCGTGCAGAGGAAGTTTTATCAAAGCTCGGTATACCGATGTCTACAGCAATAGACATGTACTTGCATCAGATTTCTCTTACAGGAGGAATTCCTTTCTCGGTAACTTTACCCCAAGTACCTAATTCAATTAATATGGATTTAATGCCATCTGATGAAATTCATGCTAAGATACAAAGAGGTTATGATGACATAGAAGCCGGAAAAGTGCAGAATGCAGCAAGTGCTTTTGCAAAGTTTAAGGAGAACCATTAGCATGAAGCAATATACAGTTGAGATTACAGATGAAGCATTAGCAGATATGGAACAACTTTATAATCATATCGCTTTTGTGTTGCTTGCACCAGAGAATGCAATGGGGCAGTATAATCGAATTGCTGCTGAGATACTAAAACTTGATGTTTTTCCAGAGCGTTTTCGAATTATGGATTCAGAACCCGAACATTCAAAGGCGATTCGAAGAATGTTAGTAGATAACTACTCTGTATTCTACGTTGTAAAAGAAGACAGGGTGATTGTGACGGATGTATTGTATAGTGCTTCGGATATAGAAGGAAGGTTGACAACAGAAAATCAGTAATAGTACTGCGTAAGCTTTGTAAATTAATACCCTTTACTGAAATCAATAATATTCTTTTTGGGATCATTATTTTTATCTCGCTTCATATTTTCGCAGAATATATCTAAAATTCTCTTTCTTGTAAACCTATTTTCCCCCCAACTTATTCCTGAAATATGAGGAGTCAATAACACATTTTCCATATATCTGAGAGGATGATTTTCAGGTAAAGGTTCAGGATCTGTAACATCAAGAACTGCACCTCTGAGTAATCCTTTCTGCAGAGCATTTGTCAATTCGTCCGTATTTAAAATAAATCCACGTCCAACATTTACGAGTATGGCGTTTGCCTTCATTTTTTTTATTCTTTCTGCATCAAACATTCCCGCTGTTTCTGCTGTACCCGGAAGCGCGATGATAACCACATCAGCACTTTGCAATTGTGTATCAACAGTGTCTATTGTATATATTTCATCAAAAGGCAAATGCCTATTGTTAGGAGTACGACATATTCCGACAGTATAAGAACCAAAACATTTAAGCTTTTTTGCAGTTTCCTGTCCAATATTTCCTGTTCCTAAAATAAGCACTCTTTTCCCCTCTAATGTATCATCACCCTGAATTTGATTCCAACCACCATTTTTCATTTGTGCACGATATGAGAACAGATTTTTATATATTGCAAGAATTCCGGAAATAATATATTCAGAAATAACACATCCATAAGCACCTGAAGCACTGGTAAGAATAATGTTATCAGGAAAATCTGGGGCAGAAGTGTATTTATTGGCACCTGCCCAAGTCATTTGAATCCACCTCAGATTTTTCATAAAATGAATTGTACTGTATTCAGGTTCACCAAATATAATTTCTATATTTGCATAATCCTCACTTTTAAGAAGTTCCTTCTCGTTGTCAAAAAACAAAACCTTATCCTCTTTTTCAACTGATGATAAAATAAGTTCTTTTTCACATTCCAAACATTTTTTGATTATAGCAATAGTTCGCATCATTTTTCCTTTCTAGCTTCATTAGTATTTTCTGCTTAACCTTAATTTTTTTATCACATCAAGTTAAAATGTTCTATCATCATTTCATAAAAATCAAGAACAATATCCAAACTATTAATTGAATTTAGCCATGCATACATTTTACCATCCAAACCAAGTCTTGCAAAGTCTAATGGTTTATCTATTGCTAAAGCATTAAGTGAATTTTGTGTTATAATGTGTTATGTAATTCCACAATTCCAGTTTGTCTGACGAATTTATTGTTAGAGAGAAACTGATATGTAAAGTGGTTGTCGAGGTGCTCTAAATTATGTATAATAAATAATATATAGGTTGGAAAAAATAAGTTCGTTTACATTAGGACAACCTGGACAAGGAGGAAGCACATGGTGAAGAGAATTGGTATGTTAACAAGTGGTGGCGATTGTCAGGCACTGAATGCCGCAATGAGAGGTGTGGTTAAATGTCTTGTGAACAGTAAGGAAGACGTTGAGATTTATGGGTTCATAGACGGCTATAAGGGGCTTATTTACGGTAACTTCCGAATGCTTGAAGGACGTGATTTTTCCGGGATACTGACCAAGGGCGGAACAATCCTTGGAAGCTCCAGAACGCCTTTTAAGACAATTAAAGATCCTGATGAAAACGGTTTGGATAAGGTTGATGCCATGAAGCAGAATTATTACAAGCTCCGTTTGGACTGTCTTGTAATCTTAGGTGGCAACGGTACACATAAAACAGCAAATCTTCTCAGAGAAGAAGGATTAAATATCATTACACTTCCCAAGACAATTGACAATGATCTGTGGGGAACAGATATGACCTTTGGCTTCCAGAGTGCGGTTAATATTGCGACAGATGCGATTGACTGTATTCATACTACGGCAGCGTCCCACGGAAGAGTATTTATCGTAGAGGTTATGGGACATAAGGTAGGATGGCTTACCCTGAATGCAGGTATGGCAGGAGGTGCCGACATTATTCTTATTCCTGAAATCCCCTATGATATTAAGAAGGTCGTAGCCAAGATTAAAGAGCGCAGCGATAATGGCAGCCGTTTCACTATTCTTGCAGTTGCAGAAGGTGCGATTTCCAAAGAGGATGCCAAACTGTCCAAAAAAGAATATAAGGAAAAAATGAAGAATTATAAGTTCCCGTCTGTTTCTTACGAACTGGCACAGCAGATTCAGGAAATGACAGGACACGAAGTAAGGGTTACAGTTCCCGGACATACACAGCGAGGCGGAAGCCCCTGCCCGTATGACCGTGTATTTGCAAGCCGTCTGGGAGCAGAAGCAGGCGAGCTGATTTTAAAGGGCGAGTATGGGTTCATGGTTGGATATAAGAATCGTGAGGTTGTTAAGGTGCCTTTGGAAGAAGTTGCCGGAAAGCTTAAGATGATTTCACCGGATGCCACCATCGTAAAAGAGGCAAAATTGATGGGAATCAGCTTCGGAGATTAATCAGGAGCCGCAAGGCCCATGGAAGGAAAGATAAGGAATGTCATATACAGCCCTTTACAGAAAATTCCGTCCTGCAACTTTTGAAGATGTAAAGGGACAGGATCATATTGTTACTACATTAAAAAATCAGATTAAAGCAGAGCGTACTTCCCATGCATATCTTTTTTGCGGAACCAGAGGAACGGGAAAGACTACCATTGCCAAAATTTTTGCCAGAGCAGTGAACTGCGAACACCCTGTAGATGGAAGCCCTTGTGGGGAATGCTCCATCTGCAGGGCAATCGCAGCAGGTGCCAGCATGAATGTGATTGAAATTGATGCGGCGTCCAACAATGGTGTTGACAGTATCCGTGAGATTGTGGATGAAGTAACTTATTCTCCTGCAGAAGGAAAATATAAAGTTTACATTATTGATGAGGTTCATATGCTTTCTATAGGAGCCTTTAATGCGCTCCTTAAGACTCTGGAGGAACCGCCATCCTATGTTATTTTTATTTTGGCGACCACAGAAGTGCATAAGATCCCCATCACTATTTTGTCCAGATGCCAGAGGTATGATTTCAGAAGAATTACCATTGATACGATTGCTGACCGTATCAGGGAGCTGATGGAAAAGGAACAGGTGCAGATAGAGGAGAAGGCAATCCGCTATATTGCCAAAGCAGCTGATGGCTCCATGCGTGATGCACTCAGCCTTTTGGATCAGTGTATCGCATTTCATTTTGGGCAGGAATTGACCTACGACAAGGTACTTGATGTGCTTGGGGCCGTGGACACGGAGGTGTTCAGCAGACTTCTCAGAATCGTACTTGATGCAGATGTAACAGGTGTAATCTCTCTGTTGGAAGAGATTGTGATGCAGGGGCGGGAGCTGACTCAGTTTATTACGGATTTTACATGGTATCTGCGTAACCTTTTGCTGGTAAAGACGGCAGATGGAATTGAAGATGTGATTGATGTTTCCACGGAAAATCTTGCCAGGCTGAAAGAAGAAGCGCAGATGGTGGAAAATGATATTATCATGCGATATATCAGAGTGATGTCTGAACTGTCGGGACAGATACGATATGCCACTCAAAAGAGAATTCTTGTGGAGGTTGCATTGATTAAACTGTGCAGACCCAGTATGGAAACAGACACATCATCACTGGTAGACCGTGTCAGACAGCTTGAAGAAAAATTGGAAAATGGAGTGCCTGTTGCAGTTGTATCAGGAGGAAGCACAGCAGGTTACACCATGACGGATAAGACTTCAGATTCCGCAGTAAGGGCAGAATTGCCTAAAGCAGTTCCAGAGGATGTGAAGCAGGTAGCAGGGAATTGGTCTGCTATTGTCGGAGAAGCGCCAATGCCTATGAAAGCATATTTAAAGAGTGCGTATCCCAGCCTTGGAACAGATGGGAGCTTGCTGGTGGTAGTGCAGGATGGTCTCCCTTCTGATTATTTCAGGGAAGCATCACATAAGGAGGAACTGGAACGTATTGTTGCGGATTACTCCGGCAAAGAAATGCAGATTACCATACAGAGCGTCCAGCAAGGAAGAAATCCGGAAGAGGTTTTTCCTGATCTGACCAGACTGGTAAACCAGACCATTAACATGGAAGTAGAGGAACTGGAGGAAGAACCGGAGGATATGTACTAAAAGAGCTATAGATATAGTAAATTGACAGTTGAAATCATGCTATGGTTAATAGTAAAATATTGAATAAACAGATTGATGCGGAAAGGAATTGATATTAATATGGCAAAGCGTGGAGGATTTCCGGGAGGAATGCCCGGTAACATGAATAATCTGATGAAACAGGCGCAGAGAATGCAGCGTCAAATGGAAGAAAATCAGAAGGAACTGGAGACAAAGGAGTTTACTGCTAAGGCAGGAGGCGGAGCGGTTGAGGTAACCGTAACAGGCAAGAAAGAAGTAACTAAGGTCAAATTAGCTGAGGAGGTTGTAGATCCTGAGGACATTGAAATGTTGGAGGATCTGGTAATGGCAGCCACCAATGAAGCTCTTCGTATGGCAGAGGAAGCAAACGCCGAGGTAATGAATAAGATGGCGGGTGGACTTGGTTTGGGAGGAGGCCTTCCTTTTTAATGGATCTGTACAGCGGACATATTAATAAATTAATAGATGAGTTGTCCGGATTGCCGGGAATTGGGTCAAAGTCAGCACAAAGGCTGGCTTTTCATTTGATTAATATGCCTAAGGATAAGGTAAACAAATTGGCCAAGACAATTATAGAAGCGAAAGAAAACGTTCGCTACTGTAAAGAGTGTTTTACTTTGACAGACAGCGAAATCTGTCCGGTGTGTGCAAATGCAAAACGAGATCACAGCACAATTATGGTGGTTGAGAACACCAGGGATCTGGCGGCATACGAAAAAACGGGGAAATACGAGGGCGTTTATCATGTGCTTCATGGTGCAATTTCCCCTATGCTTGGCATCGGACCTGGGGATATCAGATTAAAGGAGCTGATCACCCGGCTGGAAGGTAATGTTTCTGAGGTAATTATAGCCACCAATTCGAGTCTGGAGGGTGAAACTACGGCTATGTATATTAGCAAGCTGATCAAACCTACCGGGATTAAAGTTACCAGAATAGCCAGTGGAGTACCTGTCGGAGGCGATTTGGAATATATTGACGAGGTAACTCTTTTACGCGCTCTGGAGGGAAGAGTAGAAATATGAGAGAACTTTTTGGAAAAAGATATGAGAATGTCTCATATCTTTTTAAATAATGGGAATTTGTATTTCTTTGGCGATGCATCACTGCGCTGATTTAGGGGAGTTTATGTTAAACTGAAGGCAGATGTACGAGCATACAGGAGGCGTAAAAATGCATTTGCCGGAAATAGTAAAAGAAGTAGGGACGATTGGCGGGGAGCAACGCGTTTATGTAGAGGATTATGTCTATACATATTTGTATGGATTGAAAAGGAATGACGGTGGATTTCCCCTTCGGGCGGCACTTTATGGACATACATGCAAAAAGGGCAGTACAAACTTTTATTTTATATATGGAGCTGCCAGTGTGACCTATGAGCTTTCAAGAGGAAGGGATGAAGAACAGGTCAGAAAAGATTTTTTTGAAGAATATGAGCTGATTGGTTACGTTAATATTTATGGGGACAGGCAGGAGTGGCCGGGAAAGAAGAATGGCTATTATGTTTTTTATGAGACAAATGAAGCCATGCAGAATTATCTGATTTCCTGCTATGAAGAAAAAGAGAAAAGAACTGCATCTACAGATGTGAAGAAAACCTCCTTTTTTATAGGAGATGTAATTAAGAGGTTATTTTGCGGAGGATGCATTATTATCTTGACAATAGCAGCAACTGCGATTAATGATTATAGTAAAATGCAGGGATTCGTGAAAGAGGTTGATCGACTGATAACTTTCGCAGAAATGAAAAATTAAAGTTGTCGGTTGCATTACGAAAGATTTGGAGATAAGAAGATGTCGAATGTGCGGGACTATTTTAAGGAAAGAGAAAAGAGGCAGAACGCTGCGGTAAATGTGGATTATAAGGAAAAAATCCGCAGCCATAAGCTTACGGTATTCTACAGGCTTTCCCTAAGCATATTGTTGATCATAGCAGTGATTGCTTTTCTGGTGATACAATGGAAAAATAAAGTATTTACGGAGAGCACGGTTGTAAGTTCTAATCCGATTACCATTGTGCAGGGTGCGGAGGTTACAAACCTGGGTGGAAATATACTTTTATATAGTAAAGATGGAGCCAGCTGCATTGATTCCGGAGGAACTGCTGTCTGGAACAGAACGTATGAAATGCAAAATCCCATGATTTCTGTCTGTGGTCAGACAGCAGCGATTGGAGATTATAATGGACGTTCTATTTATGTGGTGGACAAGAATAGCGAGAAAGGAACAGTCAACACCAATCTTCCAATCAGAGATTTCAGTGTTTCACAAAACGGAGTAGTAGCAGCGGTTTTGGATGATGCAAATGTTACCAGAATCTATGTGTATGATGCCAATGAGGACACGGAGACCCCTATTGTGGAGTCAAGAGCAACTATGGATAAGAGCGGATATCCGGTCAGCATTTCCCTTACGCCTAACGGAAAGATAATGGTAGTTTCCTATCTGTATGTGGATAGTGGGAATATGAAATCGTCTGTGGCATTTTATAATTTCGGGGAAGTGGGAAAAAACGAAGCTGATAATTACGTCAGTGGTTATGATTATCTGGACACGGTCATTCCTTATGTTCAGTTTATGGATAATGATTCTGCGTTTGCTGTTTCAGATGACCGAATTGTGTTTTTCTCCGGTGGTGAGCGCCCTGTGAATGTAGCATCGAACCTTTTGGAGGAAGAAGTACAGAGCGTTTACTATAATGAAAGCTATGTAGGTCTGGTCTTCATTAATCAAAGTGGAGAGTCAGCGTATCGACTGGATGTTTATAATGCATCAGGCAGTAAAGTGCATTCGCAGTTCTTTGATATAGAATATACGGATATTGTTTTTAATAAGGATCAGATTATCATATATAATGACCTTGACTGCCAGATTTGCAATATAAAGGGAGTGGACAAATTCACCGGAGAGTTTGATAAGAGCACATCGTTAGTGATTCCAACTTCTTCGATTTATAAATATGTTACAGTAACAACAAATTCTATTGATATGATTGAATTGAAATGACAGGAAGGAACCAATGTATTACGTTTCACTGATAATAATTGCAATTATTTTTATATGGAGAATTGTGACCGGGTTTCGCAGAGGCATTGTGCAGGAGATTATTTCGCTGATTGCCATGACGGTTGCAGGTTTCTGTGCGATGCTGATCTTAAAAGTGGTGGGAAGCTATCTGAATCGGGAAATAGGTGAAATGATTCAGATGATTGCAATTTTGCTGGTGGTCTGTATCGTATATCGCTTGGTACATACTTTGTTTACCTCTTTGAAATTGATTTCTAAACTTCCCATTATCCGATGGCTGGATAAGCTTTTAGGGGCTGCGATTGGGTGCGCGGAGGCAGCGCTGATTATTGGATTTTTAATTCATGTTCTAAAAAACTGGGGGTTGTCTGTTTTGGCATGACAGCCTCCTGTTTACATATTATCCCTAAAAAATATAAGATTTAGTTCTGCGAATGAGATAACTATAGAAATTTTCATAAAGTAGTTGACAAAAGGAAAGAAATAATGTTATATTGAAAATCCACCGCTATAGTGAAAGCGTGTGATAAATTCTTATTTAAAAATATTTATTTAAGAAATTTGAAAAAAGTGCTTGACGAAGACACAGACCCATGGTATTATATCAGAGTTGCGTCTGAACAAGACAAAGCAGAGAACCTTGACAAATAAACAGCAATGCAACCCTGAAAATTCTAATGAGTAAGGTCCGAGAGGACGAGGCTCT